>JBDSKH010000169.1:0-10862 GCA_039917005.1 Pseudolysinimonas sp. | reverse complement strand
GCGCAGCAGCTCATGCAGGCGCGTGGCCTCGTCGACGTGCTCATCCCGCGTGGCAGCGCCGACCTGATCGACACGGTGGTGCGCGAATCCAAGGTGCCGGTCATCGAGACCGGCGCGGGCGTCGTGCACCTCTTCCTCGATGAGAGCGCAGACGAGCAAGCGGCAGTCGATATCGCCGTGAACTCGAAGGTGCAGCGCCCCAGCGTCTGCAACGCGCTCGAGACGCTGCTCGTCGACTCCCGCTCTGCACAGCGCCTGCTTCCGCCCGTGCTGGCCGCCCTCGTGGCCCAGGGTGTCACGGTGCACGCCGACGAGCGCGCCCGCGCGATCTTCCCGGATGCCGAGCCGGCCACCGACGAAGACTTCGCCACCGAGCACATGAGCCTCGATCTCTCGGTCGCCGTCGTGGACGACCTCGACGGCGCGCTCGACCACATCCGCCGGTTCTCGACCCACCACACGGAATCGATCGTCACGAACGACATGCGCCGTGCCGAGCGCTTCCTCGCCGAGGTCGACTCGGCGGTCGTGATGGTCAACGCCAGCACCCGGTTCACCGACGGGGGCGAGTTCGGATTCGGTGCCGAGGTCGGCATCTCGACCCAGAAGCTGCACGCGCGGGGCCCGATGGGCCTTCCCGAGCTCACGAGCACGAAGTGGATCGTGCGGGGTTCCGGCCAGGTGCGGGGCTAGGCTGGCGGCATGCTTTCGATCGTCCTGGCCCTCGCCGAACACGAGGAAGAACTCGCGCCCATGATCGCGCCCCCCATCGTGTTCGCCTTGATCGCCGCGAGCATCTTCGCCGTGCTGGGATTCATCAGCTGGAGCTTCCGCGACGTCGCGAACCGCCACAGCGACAAGACCTCGTCGACCGACCACCAGAGCAGCCAGCACTAGGCGCTCGCCGCCTCAGGACCGACCTGTGATGGATGCCGTGCGCAGACCCCGTGTCGGCGTCATGGGTGGCACGTTCGATCCGATCCACCACGGCCACCTCGCCGCCGCGAGCGAGGTGAAGAGCAAATTCGACCTCGATGAGGTCGTTTTCGTTCCAACGGGGGAGCCGTACCAGAAGTCAGCAGTTTCACAGGCAGAGCATCGCTACCTCATGACGGCGATCGCCACAGCCTCCAATCCGGGGTTCACGGTGAGCAGGGTCGACATCGACCGTCCCGGGCCCACCTTCACCATCGATACCCTCCGAGACCTCCGGAAAGAAAGGCCAGACGCCGATCTGTTCTTCATCACGGGGGCTGACGCGGTCGCTCAGATCCTGGAATGGAAGGACAACGAGGAGCTCTGGGAGCTTGCGCATTTCGTCGCCGTATCGCGTCCCGGGCACGCTCTGAGCATTCGCGGATTGCCAGAGCAGGGCGTAAGCTCCCTTGAAGTGCCCGCTCTGGCGATCAGTTCCACCGATTGCCGGCAGCGAGTCGACCGGGGCTTCCCGGTGTGGTACTTGGTCCCCGACGGTGTTGTGCAATACATCTCCAAGCACCACCTCTACCGGAGTAGGACATGACGACTTTTCAGGACCCGCCGCTGCAATCGCGGCGCTCGGTCCGGCAGAACGAGCGCGACCAGTCGCAGCCGCCTGCCGTCGCCTCCTCCGCGCCTCCGACAGCATCGCCGGGTGCGCCCGCCGAGCCCCTCACCTACTCGACGCAGGGCCGGGCTCCTGTCCCCGATTACGACGGCCCCGCCTTCCGCGCCCGTCGTACGCCGGATCCCGTGACGGACGCCGATGTCGCCGCTGAAATGTCCCAGGAGGGTGGCTACCGTCCGCGCGACTTCAGCCCCGAGGGGCGCCGGGCGGCACAGCCCAGCTGGGCTCCGCAGTACGGCGGCGTGAGCCCCGACGGCAACGTCGAATACCAGACGCAGCAGCGCGGGGCTGGAGCGCCTCCGGTGCCGGCCCCGGCCGACCCGAACTCGCCGTTCGCTCCGCACGAGCCCGTCGCATCCACGATCATTCCGTCGGCCCTCGATTCCGAGGACGCACTGGAGCACACGCTGACCCGACGTGAGCTGCGCGCCCTGCGCGACGCCCACGGCATCACCTCGGAGACGACCGACGAGGCGCCTCCGGCCCCGCCGGTGGCGGCGCCCGCGATTCCGGATGCTGCTCCCGCCGCCGTCGAGACGCCTCTCGCCGCGCCGTCCACGCGCCTCGATTCCGCCCTGGCCGAGTTCGATCAGCTCGCCGCCGGACGCCCGGCTCCCGTCCCCTCCGACCCGCCCCCGCCCCGTGGCCGTCGCGCCGCCGCCGCCAGGGCCGCAGCGTCCGCTCCCGAAGCAATCGCTCCCGAATCGCCCGCCTCGGCGCCGATCCCGGAAGCCGTCGCGCCTGCTCCCTTCCCCGAGGCCGTCGCGCCCGCTCCCATCCCCGAGGCCGTCGCCCCTGCTCCCATCCCCGAGGCCGTCGCGCCGATCGCCCCGGCTCCCGCTGCTCAGGCACCCGCCCCGGCACCCGCGGGTCCGGCCGGCCCCGCCCAGATCGCGCCCGAGGCGCTTGCCGTCCCGTTGGTCCAGCCCCCGACCCGGGTCGCGCCCGAGGTGGTCGTCGCCGAGCTCGTCGCGGAGCCCGTCGCCCCGACGCCCGTCACTCAGCCTGCCGAGGCCGTCATCGAGGCGACCATCGTCGAGACCGTCGACCCGGTCGAACCCCCCACGTCGACGCCGCCGACCGGCCACTGGTCGACGCAGGCTCAGCTCGACGACGAGACGCAGACGACCGACTCACCGCTGAGCCGCAACATCGGCAACACGAGCGGCGCGATCACGACGAGCGCCCTCGTGCTGCCGTCGATCCCGAACCACGACTTCGGCCCGCTGAGCAGCGGCGAGATCCTGGTCACCGGCTCGATCTCGCTGTCGGAGGCGTTCACGACGACCGGTGCACATCCCGCGCAGCTCGACGAGTCCGACCTCGATCACCTGCTCGACCCCGGCGACCACCAGGTCTCCACCGGCTCGCAGCCGGTGCGCGCGATCAAGGCGGTCAGCACCCACACGTCGTCTCGCGGCGTCATCCAGAACGTCAAGCCCAAGGGCACGCGCGGACTCACCGCCCTGATCATCGCCGCGACCGGCATGGCCGTCGTGGTGGGCGCCCTCTTCATCGTGCTCGTGGCCACCGGCCAGCTGTGACGGCATCGGATCGCGCGCGCGAACTTCTGAGCATCGCCGCACTCGCTGCTGACTCCAAGCAGGGCGAGGACCTCGTCGCTCTCGACGTTTCGGGACCCCTGCCGCTGACGGACATCTTCCTGCTGGCCACCGGCCGCAACGAGCGCAACGTGCAGGCGATCGCGGGCGAGATCGAGGACAAGCTCAACGAGGCCGGCGTGAAGACACTGCGCCGCGAGGGTCGCGCCGAGGGTCGCTGGATCCTTCTCGACTTCGGCGATCTCATCGCGCATGTCTTCCACGAGGAGGACCGGATGTACTACTCCCTCGAGCGCCTGTGGAAGGACTGCCCGGCGCTCCCGCTCGACCTGCCCGCCGCATCCAGCGCCGCAGAGGTGTAGTAACCTAGTCCAGTTGCCCGGTGCTCTTCTGTCGGGCAGTGAGGGTCTGTGGCGCAGCTGGTAGCGCACCTGCATGGCATGCAGGGGGTCAGGGGTTCGAGTCCCCTCAGATCCACCCTTCCGGCCCTACGGGCCGCGATCCACCCTTCCGGCCCTACGGGCCGCCGCTAGCATGAGCGCGTGAGCGCACGCCCCTACTCGCCGAGCTGGCTCGACCGGCTGACGGACGCCGTGGGCCGGCTCCCCGGTCCGGCCGCGCTCTACTACCTCGCGATCGGCGTCGTCCTCGTGCTAGCCCGGACGATCATCGCGTGGGGCGACGGAAGCTATCCCGTCGGCACCTTCTTCCCCGTGCACGTGATCGACGGCCTCATCCCGGTGTACTTCCTCTTCGCCATCCATGTTCTCGACGACCTCGCTCGCCGCGCGATGGCCGACTTTCGCCCGCGGCTCCGGGGCGGTGAGGCTGAATACGAAGCATTGACCTACCGGCTGACCACGATGCCGATGCGCACCAGTCTGGTGATCGGCATCCTGGCTGCCGCCGAGGGTGCGATCTACATCCCTCTGCTGCTCTCGCCCGTCGACATCGAAGCCTCGCACTACCTCACCTCCCCGACGGCGTTCGTCGCCGATACGGTGCTCTCGTCGCTCGCCGGCGTGTTCATGATCACGTTCGGGTTCCACACGTTCCGTCAGCTCTGGCTGATCTCGCGCATCTACACGCGGCACACCGACGTCAGCATCTTCGACGTCGCCGGGTTGTATGCCTTGTCGCGCGTGACGGCCGTGACGGCCGTGGCCCTGCTCTTCTTCACCTACATCTATTTCGCGTTCTACCTCACCGACGGCTCGATCAACTCCGTGGTCAACGGCATCGCGGTCGGCCTGATCGTGCTCGGCGCTCTGCTGGCGTTCGTCGTGCCGCTCTGGGGTGCGCATCGGCTCATCCAGAGGACGAAGAACGACCGTCAGAGCGAGATCGCTCGCCGCATCGAGACGGCGTCCGACGCGATCCATGGCCGGACCGACGCCGGCGAATACGCGGGTGCCGGCGACATCAAGGACACGCTCGATGCGCTCCTCCTGGAGCGGGGCGTCGTCGCGAAGGCCTCCACGTGGCCGTGGGAGCCCGACGCCGTGCGCGCGGTGCTTACCGCGGTGCTGCTCCCGATCCTCATCTGGATCGTGACCCGCATCCTCGAGCGCTTCGGGATCTGACCGCCGCCTAGGCGAACCCGAAGATCGGCGGCAGCGCCAGGACGACCAGCACGACCCAGGCCGCGAAAACGGGCAGATATCCGGTCTGCCAGCGTTCCAGGCGCACAGCCGCCGCTCGGCCGGCGACGAGCCGCAGCGTCAACCACGCCGTTCCTGCCAGGTTCACAAGCAACACGATGTTCAGCCCGAGCGCCGCAACGCGGTTCGCCGTGAAGCCGAACTCGCCGATCCGCGCGAACATGGAGACGAGCACCAGGATGTCGAGCACGATCGCGGCGAGCACCGCGACGAGACGGATGACATCCATTGCTCCGACCCGTGCGACGGAACTGCGCGCAGAGATGCCGTAGACGATCAGCCCGAGCACCACCAGCAGCAGCAGGTCGAATACGGCCAGCAGGTCGCGGTTGAAGTCGCGGCCGATTCCGGCGATCAGATATCCGACCGCAGCCACCACCAGCATCACGGCGAAGAGCGGCGTGAAGATGGCCGTGAGCACGGGCGCGAGGTTCTCGATGATGCTCTTCTTCGCCTCGACGAGCCAGGCAGCCACGAGCACTCCCGCAGCGGCGCCGGTGGGCAGCACCCACACGATGACGTCGTCGATCGCGTCGGGCGCAATGGGGCTCAATATCGCCACGGTCAAACCGAGCAGCACCGCGCCGCCGAGCGCGATGAGCGTGTAGTAGATCGCCCACTCGCCCGTGAACCGGATGAAGTCCATCCGCCGCAGGGACGAGCGTACGTCGCCCCCGGTATACGCGGCTCCGACGACGAACCAGAGGGCGACCGGGAGGTGGATCGAGATCAGGGCATCCGTCGCGGAATCCGACCCGAACGGGAACAGGTTGATCACCACGGCGAGCACGGCCACGATCGCGCCGAGCGCGATGACACGCGACCACGGCATCCGGCGCTGCACGGCGAAGTAGGCGGCGAGCACCGGAAGGACGAACAGGCCGATGTCTCGCCAGAACCATGTCGCCATCGATTCGCCGAAGAGCCCCATGCCCGACGGATCGCCTAGTGCGCCGAGCACCCGCGCGACCTGGATGAGGACGGCGGCGAGCGCCGCGAATCCCAGCATGAGGGTGAGCGATCGGCGACCACCGAGGTCGTCGGGGCGCTCCATGGAGAGTTGCTTCCAGAGCCGGTCGCTGTGCTCGCGCGCGAACTCGGCCGTCACCACATCCATTTTGCCCAGCCTGCCGACGGCGATCAGGAACGCCTCGTCGGCGCTCAGGCCGGTGGCCTCTAGGTCCGAGATCTGCTCGCGCAGGTGCTCCTCGAGCTCGTCGGCGTCGCCCGCCTCGACGGCCCGGCTGCGCAGGATCGCCGAGCGCCACTCGCCGATCTGGCTGTCCAACTGCTGCTCGGTGTTCTTCGCGCCCATGTGCTCATGCTCCTGTCACCGGAACCGCCAGGCTCCAGAATCCGCCGAGGGTTCGCGTCGCCGTCTCCCACTGCTTGCGTTGCTCTGCCAGTTGTGCCCGTCCGGTTTCGGTCGCCTGGTAGTAGCGCCGGCGCCGGCCCTCGTCGGACGAGCCCCATTCGCTACGGATGTATCCGAGTCGCTCGAGGCGGTGAAGGAGGGGATACAGCATCCCGTCGGTCCACTCCAGCTCGCCCGCCGAGAGCTCGCGCACCCGTTTGAGGATCGCGTAGCCGTAGCTCTTGCCCTCCACCAGGATGGCGAGGACCAGGGGCGTAGCCATAGCGGCGACCAGGTCTTTGTCGATGTTCATGGCACCTCCACTGGCGCCCACTTTATACCTTGTGGCTCTAGGTATCTAGTTCTGCTAGGTATCGCGGTGGACCCACAGCGAGACCGTCGTCATCCCGGTGTGCCCGATGACGAACTCGACCATGCCGACCCGCCTGAACGATGCTCGGTCGGCGGCAGCCGGGTCAGAGTCGTCGTCGAGGATCGTGATGAGCCGCTGGTCGGCAGCGAGAGTCGCCGCCGCCTCGGAGGCAGGCACCACGGAGTCCCGCAGTGTGCCCGCATCAGCGGCGGGCCGAGCGAATGCGATGTCGTCCAGTCCGGAGAATGCCTCCGGGAAGAAGGTCAGCAGGCCGCGGAGCTCATCACCCGACGGGTCGGTGGAGAAGTAGATGGCGTCACCGGGTTCCGCTATCGACTCGACGAGCGCCGGCACCTCGCCCCAGTCACCCTTCGCCGCCGGCAAGCGCAACTGGATGTCAGGGCCGGCCGCGGCGGCGACCACGAGCACCACGGCCGCGGCGGCGGCGATCACGGGCATCCGGGTGACCGCGAACGCGCCGAGCACGGCGACCGCGGGGGCCGACATCACGAGGTACCGGTCGATGTATGTCGGCGAGGCGATCATCGAGACCGCGACGATGACCACGGTCGGCAGGATCAGCCACGGCAGAACGAGCGCCAGCAGACGACGTCGCATCGTCGGGCCGCGTGTCAGCAGGATGCCCGCGACCCCGCCGGCGATCAGCATCCAGCCCACCACGGTGAAGGTGTCCGACCCCATGAACCACTGGTCCTTGGCCACCGCGCCCACGATGCCGGGACCGATCGGCGGGATCCACGAGACCTGACCGCGCTGGGTGTAGCCGATCAGGGCGATCGGCAGGCTCGCGACGGCGGCGCCGGCGAGCGCGATGGACGCCGGAACCAGCCGCCGCCTCCATTCGGGGACGATCACGAGGGTCACCAGGTGCGCGATGCCGATCAGAGCCAGATAGAGGAAGAGCCAATTCGCCGCGGCCGCCACGGCGCCGTAGGCGAGCCAGCGCCACCACCGTCCCGCGCGCACCGCTCCGATGAACAGCACCGTGAGCCAGATGACGGCCGCGATCTGCAGGGCGTACGAGCGCGCCTCGCCCCCTGCCCAGAACACGCGGGGGAGCATCACCAGAATCGCTGCCGCGATCAGTCCGGTTCGGGTGCGATCCAGCATCCGGCCGAGCACCACGACACCCGCCGCCGCGAGCCCGATCGCCAGCGCACTCGGCAGGCGCAGCCAGAACGGGTCGATTCCCGCGACGCCGACCCAGAGGTGCATGAGCGCGTAGTACGCGGCACTGACGGCATCGGTCGACCCGGTCACCAGGTCGACGAGCTGCGGCCAGGTGCGCGAGGCGGCCACAGCGGTCGCCTGCTCGTCTCGCCACGGGGAAGGCACGCCGATGTCGTATGCGGTCACCAGCGCCGCCCCGGCACCGGTGGCCAGCGGAGTGATCCACCCGACGCGCGAGGCGCTCACAGATCCTCCCCGCGTGCGGGAGTCACGGTGTCCAGCCACGCCGCGAGTCCGTGTCCATTCCACGGATCCCCGGCACGGCTGACCGTCGAGCCCCAGCGGGGGAGGAGCGCGTCGCTCGTGAGGGCGCCCAGGATCGCATCGCCGGAGAGACCCGCCGCCGCGAGCGCCTCGAGCTCGTCGTGCTCGACACCCCCTGATGTCGGTCCGTTACCCATGTCGGAGCCATACAGGATGCGGCCCCCGAGCTCGGCGAAACGCGCGAGATTGCCGGCGGCGCGCTCGCGATCGCGCCCGGTGTGGATGCGGAGGGTGCTGATCCACGAGATCACGGGCACCATGCGCGTGAGCAGTTCGTCGTCGAGGGCCTCGGAGAACGGGGCGTGCGCGAGCGCGTCGACCCCCGCATCCACCGCCCGCAGGGCCTGCCCCTCTCCCTCGACGTGGGCGACCACCCGTCGGTCCTCATCATGCGCAGAACGCACGACGTCGGCGAGCAGCTCGTCGTCCCATACCGGGCCGATGGCGGAGTTGAGGGCGATCTTGATCACATCGGCGCCGAGCTCGACGGCCTCGGCGACCGCGATCCCGCCGGCCATCGCATCCGGGATCTCTCGCGCCATCCGGTCGGCAGCCCACGGACGCGTGGTCGGGTACCCGCCCGGCGCGGTGTGGATCGGCCCGGCGATCGCGACCTCGACCGCGCCCACGCCCCCGGCGCGCCGATCACGCGCGTGCTCGGGATGCGCGCCGAGGTCGAGCATGCGTGCCAGGTTGCCCTGCTCGACCGTTACGACATCCACCAGGTCCAGGTGCACGTGGAAGTCGGTCAGCGGCGGCAGCACCGACCCCGCGATGCGTACGGCCGGCGCACCGGCGATCTCGGCCTCTCCGGCCGGCCGCACGACGCCGTCGGCCACGTACAGGGCCCCGTCGGCCCGCCAAGCTCCGTCCCACAGCCAGTCGGCCACGACGATGCGGGCGGTCACAGGGCGGCGATCCTCGTCCTCACCTCGAACAGCTCGGGGAAGAAGGTGATGCTCAGGGCGCGTTCGAGGAACTTCGCGCCACTCGAGCCTCCCGTGCCCGTCCCCATCCCGATGGTGCGCTGCACGGTGCGCAGGTGCCGGAATCGCCAGAGCTGGAAGTTGTCCTCCAGGTCGACCAGCTCCTCGCACGCCTCGTAGACGTCCCAGAATTCGTCGTTGTGCTCGTACACCCGCGCGAAAACGTCGATGAGCTCGTGGTTCAGCGTGTAGGGCTGGGTGACATCGCGGTCGAGCACCGCCTGCGGCACCGGAAGCCCCCGCCGCGCCGCCCAATGCAGGAATTCGTCGTACAGGCTCGGGGCCGCAAGCGCCTCGGCGACCGCGGCGTGCGCCGCCGGCTGCGTGTCGAAGACCTGCAGCAGCCCGGCGTTCTTGTTGCCCAGCAGGAACTCGAGCACGCGGTACTGATACGACTGGAAGCCCGACGAGGTGCCGAGAGCGCCGCGGAACTCGCTGTACTCCGACGGCGTCAGGGTCGCGAGAACCGACCACTGCTGGGTCATCGTCTCCTGGATGTGCTTGACGCGCGCCAGGCGCTTGAGCGCTGTGGCGGGGTCGTCCGCCTTGAACCTCTCGGCCGCCGAGCGCAGCTCGTGGATCATCAGCTTCAGCCACAGCTCCGTGGTCTGGTGCTGCACGATGAACAGCAGTTCGTCATGGTGCGGCGGCGAGCTCGCGGGCCGCTGCGCGCCCAGCAATTCGTCGAGCGCGAGGTAGGAGCCGTAGTTCAGCTTTCCCGACTCGAGCAGGGGTTCGGTACTCATGGTCGAAACCCTACGCGGAAGCCGTGTCAACCCCCACGGGCCCGGACTTCGAACACTTAGAGTGAGCCACGAGGCACTGGAGGCACAGCTGAAACCGTCGCGCGATGACGTCCCGATTCCGGCCCTTCTCGGGCGCTACCGTCCCGTCAGCATCATCGGGCACGGGGGAATGGCGACGGTCTATCGCGCCGTCGACGAGTCGCTCGGGCGCGAGGTCGCGATCAAGATGTTCCGCACCGGCAAGGCTGCCGACCTGTCCCGTCATCAGGAGGAGACCCGCGTCCTCGCCGGCCTCAGCCACCACGGCCTGGTCACCCTGCTCGACGCCGGCATCGACGACAGCGATCCCGCCGAGCGCCATCCGTTCCTCGTCATGGAGCTGGTCGAGGGCACCAATCTCGAGGCCGCCCTGGCGCAGCGCAGCTTCAATCCGCGCGAGATCAGCGAGATCGCCTACGACGTGGCCGAGGCGCTCGAGTTCGTGCATGCCAACGGTGTCGTCCACCGCGACATCAAGCCCTCCAACATCATGCTGGTCGACTACGGAACGTCGACCTTCCGCACCCGCGCGCGACTGACCGACTTCGGCATCGCCCTCGACAGCGCGAGCGCGCGGACGACCGCCGAGCAGGCGACGACGGGAACGGCCGCCTACCTGAGTCCCGAGCAGGCCCGCCAGGAGGACCTGACCAGCGCCTCTGACGTCTACTCGCTCGGACTCGTGCTTCTGCAGTGCTTCACCCACGAGCTGGCATTCCCGGGCGAGGTGATCGAGTCGGCCCTCGCGCGACTGATCCAGGACCCGGCGATCCCGGATGACCTCCCCGAGCCATGGGGCGACATCCTGCGCGGGATGCTCGCCCGCGATCCCGCCGCACGGCCGGCGATCGCCGAGCTGACCGTGACCTTCCGGCAGGCGGTCATCGCCGCCAGCGCACGGCACAAGACCGAGATGGAGCCGGTCGACGAGCAGAAGCGGCTGGAAGCGGTGCGGAGGTACGACATCCTCGACACGCCGCCCGAGGGGGCGTTCGATCGCATCGCCGCCCTCGCCGCGCG
>JBDSKH010000168.1:0-13103 GCA_039917005.1 Pseudolysinimonas sp. | reverse complement strand
CCCGTCATCCTGATCAGCCACAACATGCCGCAGGTGTTCGAAGTCGCGGACCGCATCCATATTCAGCGGCTCGGCAAGTGCGCGGCGACCATCACGCCGAAGACCCACTCGATGACGGATGCCGTCGCGATCATGACCGGAGCAGCGGCCGCGTGACCGTGGCGCTGTACGCCGAGTTCACCGCTCGGCCCGGTGCAGAGGACGCGGTCGCCGGTCTCGTCAGCGAGCTCACATCGCGTGTGCGCGAGGAGCCCGGAAATCTGACGTTCGCGCCCTCGACGCTGAAGGACGCGCCCCGGCGATGGTTCGTCTACGAGGTCTACCGGGATGCTGCCGCATTCCAGGCCCACATCACGGCCGACTACGGGGCGGTCTTCAATTCGTCCCTCGGCCCCCTCATCGAGGAGGACGGCTCCCGGCTGACTTGGCTCTCGCCCGCCGTCTAGGTGTTGTTCTCGATCACCCGATCGGCGCGGTCGCGCGTGCCGGCGATCAGCGCGGCGTTCTCGGCATCGGGGCCGTTCGCCCACGCGGTCGCCGCCTCCGGCGACTTGCCGAACGCGACGTGACGTGCGACCAGCCGGTCCAGGCGAAGGCCGTCTTCCAGGTCCACGAACCAGGCGACGTCGAGCAGCGGACGTACGGCCTCCCAGCCGCCGGACCCCGTGAGCAGGTAATTGCCCTCGGTGACGACGATGCGCGTGGCCGCCGGGATGACGATCGCGTCGGCCACGGGCTCGTCTGTTGCACGGTCGAAGGCGGGCGCGCGGTCGAAGGCGGGCGCGGTGGCGTCGCCCGGCGTGCGCAGCCGGGTGAGCAGGGCGACGTATCCGGCCACATCGAAGGTGTCGGGAGCGCCCTTGCGGCCGCGGCGCCCGAGCGCCTCGAGCGCGACGTTCGGGAGGTGGAAGCCGTCCATGGGAACCAGGACGGCGGTCTCGCCGCGCTCCCCCAGGTCGGCGACGAGCCGCTCGGCCACGGTCGACTTGCCCGCACCCGGCTGTCCGGTGATGCCGATCAGGATGCGTCGGGCGGCCGCAGTCTGCAGAGCGAGGGCGGCATCCACCAGACCCTCGGGTCTCGGCACGCGCGTCGCGCTAGTCGGCCGGCGAGCTGTCACCGCTGCCGCCGGGTCGCGTCCTGCACCTCGCCCACGAGCTCCTCGATGATGTCCTCGAGGAACAGCACGCCCTTCGTCCCGCCCGACTCGTCGAACACCCGCGCAACATGGCTGCCCGAACGACGGAGGGTGGCGAGCGCGTCCTCGAGGTCCTGATCCCGGAAGATCGAGATCAGCTGACGGATCCGCTTCGGTGGTACCGGCTCGGAGTACTCGTCGTCATCGAGGTCGATGACGTCCTTGAGGTGCACGTAGCCGGTCGGCTCGCCATCCTCGTCGACGAGCACGTACCGGCTGAACCCGTGCTGGGCGACCGCGCGCTCGACGTCGCCGGGTGCCGCGTCCTCGGGGAGCGTGACGAGCGCTTTCAGCCCGACCGTCACATCCCGCACCGTCTTCTCGGTGAACTCGAACGCGTTCGAGAGCGTGCCGGTCACGTCGGTCAGAACGCCCTCGCGGGTCGAGGTCGCGACGATCGTGGCGACCTCGTCGACCGTGAACGCCGTGTTCGCCTCGCTCTTCGGCTCGACGCGGAACAGCCGCAGGATGCCGTCGGTCGTCACGTTGAGCGCGACGATGATGGGGCGGAAGATCGTCGCGACGGCGACGAGCGGAGTCGCGAGGATGAGCAGCAGCCGGTCGGGCAGCGAGAACGACAGGTTCTTCGGCACGATCTCGCCGAGCACCGCGTGGAGGAACGACACCACCACCAGCGTGATGATGAACGCGACGGTGTCGATCACCCCCTCGGGCAGATGCAGCAGGCCGAGCGGGCCCTGGAGCAGATGATGAATGGAGGGCTCGCTCACATTCAGGATCAGCAGCGACGCGACGGTGATGCCGAGCTGGCAGGTCGCGAGCATCAGGGTGGCGTGCTCCATCGCCCAGAGCGCGGTCTTCGCGGCTGTCGAACCGGCCTCGGCGCGCGGTTCGATCTGCGACCGGCGCGCCGAGATGACCGCGAACTCGGACCCGACGAAGAAGCCGTTCACGATCAGCAGGACGACGAGCCACACGATCCCGAGCCAGTCGCTCATCGGTCCGCCTCCCCTGTCTTGCCGGGGGAAGAAGGCTCGTCGGGGGCCGTGGGCGTGAACCGGATGCGGTCGATGCGTCGCCCCTCCATGCGCTCGACCCGGAACACCCCGGCTTCGATCTCGACGGTGTCGCCTTGATCGGCGACACGGCCGAGCTCGCTCATCATCCAGCCCGCGACCGTCTCGTAGGGGCCCTCCTCGGGAACCAGCACGTCGGCGCGTTCCAGCAGCTCGTCGGGACGGAGGGCGCCCGGGAACGTCAGCCAGTTGCGGCTGCGCACCACGTCGGCGCGGGAGCGGTCGTGCTCGTCGGCGACCTCGCCGACCAGCTCCTCGACGAGGTCCTCGAGCGTGGCGACGCCGGCGGTACCGCCGTATTCGTCGACGACGATGGCCATCTGGAATCCGCGTCCGCGCAGCTCGCCCAGCAGCGTGTCGAGCTTCATCGTCTCCGGAACCCGCAGCGCCTCCGACTGGAGCGCCGAGACCGGGACCTGGGCCCGCCGTTCGCGCGGGACGGAGACGGCCTGCTTGACGTGCACGACGCCGACGACGTCGTCGATGTCCTCCTCGAACACCGGGAACCGCGACAGCCCCGTGGTGCGCGCGAGCGCGAGCACCGCATCGGCGGTCTCGGCGCGCCCGACCGCCGCGACCCGCGGCCGCGGGGTCATGACGTCCGCCGCGATGTGTGTGGAGAACACCAACGTCCTGGCGAGCAGGGTCGCGGTGCCGCGGTCGAGCGACCCCTCGCTCGCCGAGCGGCGCACCAGGGTGCGGAGTTCCTCCGCGGTTCTCGCCGACGAGAGCTCTTCCTTCGGCTCGATGCCGACGGCGCGGAGGATCAGGTTGGCGGTGCCGTTGAGCAGCCGCACGAAAGGCTTGAACACCGCGGTGAAGGCGAGCTGGAGGGGGATCACGATCTTGCCGACCTGGCGGGGCATCGCGAGCGCCAGCTTCTTCGGGACGAGCTCGCCGATGATCATCGACGCCAGGGTCGCGATAGTGACGGCGAGGACGGTCGCCACGATCGGGATCGCGGGCTTCGGGAGGTGGATCGCGGTCATCGGCGGCTCGAGGAAGCGGCTCAGCGCCGGCTCGACGAGGAAGCCCGTCGTGAGCGTGGTCAGGGTGATTCCGAGCTGGGCGCTGGAGAGCAGGGTCGCCGTGCGCTTCAGTCCCCGGATGACCGGGCCCAGCATGGTCTCGCCGCGTTCCTGACGGGCTTCGACCTCGGCGCGGTCGAGGTTCACGAGCGAGAACTCGCTCGCCACGAACAGGCCGGTGCCGATCGTCAGGAGCAGGCCGACGGCCAGGGATATCCAGTCCGACGTCATGCGTTCCGTCCGACGTGGCGGGCGGCGCTGAGTCTATGAGACGGAGGGTCGTCCATGATCGGGCAAGTCTATCCGGCGCCTGCCGTTCATCCGCTCTGCCCTTCAGCTGCTCTGCGCGGCGGCCTTCTGCGCCTTCTTGAATTCGCGCACCTTTCCGAGGGACGCGGCATCGACGATGTCGGCGACGGACCGGTACGAGCCGGCCTCGCCGTACGGCTCCGCGGCTTCCCGCCAGCCGGCGGCATCGACTCCGTACCGCTTGCCCAGCAGGGCGACGAAGATGCGCGCCTTCTGCGAACCGAATCCCGGCAGGGCCTCGAGCCGCTTCAGGATCTCCGCTCCGCCGGGCGCGGTGCCGTCGGTGCCGGGACGCGTCCAGATCGCCGAGGCGTCGCCGCCCCATTCGTCGGCGACCGCCGCGCACATGCTCTGGATGCGGCCGGCCATCGAGCCGGGGAACCGGTGAACCGAAGGAGGCTGCTTGCACACCTCGGCGAACGCCTCCGAATCGTGGGCTGCGATCTGCCCCGCATCGAGGTGCCCGAGTCGCGCGCGGAGCTTCGCCGGTCCCGCGAACGCGGTCTCCATCGGCACCTGCTGGTCGAGCAGCATCCCGATCAGAAGCGCGAGCGGGTCGTTCGACAGCAGCTCGTCGGCCTCCGCGTCACCGGTGATGTGCAGCGCATGGTCCATGCCCGTCATCTTCTCACCAGGAGACCGGCAGCGCCTTGCCCTCCTCGTAGCCTGCCGCGCTCTGGATGCCGACGGTCGCCCGGTCCTGGAAGGCCGGCAGGTCGGCGGCCCCCGCATACGTGAACGAGCTGCGAAGGCCCGCGGTGATCATGTCGAGCAGGTCCTCGACCGAAGGGCGGAGCGGGTCGAGGAAGATCTTCGAGCTCGAGATGCCCTCGGCGAACAGTTCCTTGCGGGCCAGTTCGTAGGGGTCGAGACGGCCGAACCGGGCGTGCACGGCCTTGGTCGACGCCATCCCCCAGCTCTGCTTGAACAGGCGTCCGGACTCGTCGGTCTCCAGCTGACCCGGCGCCTCGATCGTTCCCGCGAACCACGAGCCGATCATGACGGATGCCGCGCCGGCCGCGAGCGCGAGCGCGACGTCTCTCGGGTAGCGCACGCCGCCATCCGCCCAGACGTGGACGCCCAGGTCACGCGCCGCCTGCGCGGTCTCGATCACGGCCGAGAACTGCGGGCGGCCGACCGCCGTCATCATGCGCGTCGTGCACATCGCGCCCGGCCCGACTCCGACCTTCAGGATGTCGGCGCCGGCGCCCACGAGATCGTGCACGCCCTCGATGGTCACGATGTTGCCCGCGACGACCGGGACGCCGAGCCCCAGCTTCTTCACGGCCTCGAGCGCCCTCAGCATCCCGTCCTGGTGGCCATGCGCTGTATCGAGCACGAGCACGTCGACCCCGGCGGCGGCGAGCTCTGCCGCCTTGCCCGCCACATCGCCGTTGATGCCCAGCGCCGCTGCGACACGCAGCCGGCCGTCGGCGGCGAGCGCCGGCGTGTACAGGGTGCCGCGAAGAGCCGACTTTCGGCTGGTCGACCCGATGATGCGATCGCCGTCGCGCACGTGCGCGAATTCCTGCTCGGTGGCGACGAGCGCGTCGAACGCCGCGCGGGCGTCCGCCAGTTCTGACACGTCGAGCGAGGTCAGTTTCTTCGGATCCGCGCCCTCGAGCCGGGGGTCCGACGGGTCGATCGGCTCATCCCAGAGCGGCGACTGCCGCTTCACGGCATCGATCGCGCCGATCAGGTCGGGCATCGCCAGGTCCTGCGGCAGCACGCCGAGCCCGCCCCGGCGGGCCAGGGTCGCCGCGAGCCGCGGCCCCGTGACCGAGTTCATGTTGGCGGCGACGATCGGAAGGGACGCGCCCGACCCGTCGCCCGGCGCCAGATCGACGTCGAGCCGGCTCGTGACGTTCGATCGGCTCGGTACGAGGAACACGTCGGAGTAGGTGAGATCGTTCGGCGGCACGGGCGTTGAGAAGCGCATGACATCAACGCTAGAGGCAAGAAGGTGAGATTTTCCGGCTCGCGGAGACGCCGAGCCGCCGACGACACCCAGGAGGAGTGATTAAGCTGGGGAAGACAATCAGCACCAACATGAGAGTGGGCGATTCAGCCGTGTCAAACCCGGTGACCGGGACGGTTCCCGACGACGAGAACTCCGGTGAATTCGGAGCCAACGAATGGCTCGTCGATGAGATGTACGAGCGGTACCTCGTCGACAAGAACTCCGTCGACCAGAGCTGGTGGCCGATCCTCGAGGGCTACCACCCGGTGAAGGACCCCACGCCCACCACCAGCATCCCCATCCAGGATGCCGCGGCGGCTCCCGCAGACGCGCCCGCGCCCGCAGAACCCGCTGCTGCTGAACCCGCTGCGCCTGAGCCTGCTGCCGCTGACGCGGCCGCCGCTGAGCCCGCGCCGGCAGAGCCCGCGCCGCAGACCGGCGCGACCCCGATCGCCCGCACCACGTCCGCCCCCGCGAAGCCGCAGCCGATCCCCGCCGAGGCCCCGCAGACCGCGCAGACCCCTGTCATCGAGGGCGACACCCCCGCAGAGCCGCAGGACGAGGTCACCGCGCTCAAGGGCATGAGCAAGACGCTAGCCACCAACATGGACGCGAGCCTCACGGTCCCGACCGCGACGAGCGTCCGCACGGTGCCGGCGAAGCTCATGATCGACAACCGCATCGTCATCAACAACCACCTGAAGCGCGCCCGAGGCGGCAAGGTCTCGTTCACGCACCTCATCGCGTGGGCCATGGTGCAGGTGCTCAAGGACTTCCCGAGCCAGAACGTCTCCTACGCCGAGCCCGACGGCAAGCCGAGCGTCGTCGCCCCCGCGCACACCAACCTCGGCATCGCGATCGACCTGCCGAAGCCCGACGGCACGCGGTCGCTGCTCGTCCCGGCCATCAAGCGGGCCGACACGATGACGTTCGCCGAGTTCCTCACGGCCTACGAAGATGTCGTCGCCCGCGCCCGGGGCAACAAGCTGACCGCTGCCGACTTCCAGGGCACCACGATCTCCCTGACGAATCCGGGCGGCATCGGCACCGAGCACTCGGTCCCGCGCCTGATGAACGGCCAGGGCTGCATCGTCGGCGCGGGCGCTCTCGAGTACCCGGCGGCGTTCCAGGGTTCGTCGCCCAAGACGCTGGCGGAGTTCGGCATCGGCAAGACCATCACGCTGACGAGCACCTACGACCACCGCGTCATCCAGGGTGCGGGGTCCGGCGAGTTCCTGAAGCGCGTGCACGAGCTGCTGATCGGCCAGAACGGGTTCTACGAGAACATCTTCGCTGCGCTCCGAATCCCCTACGACCCGATCCACTGGGCCGAGGACATCAACGTGGACCTCTCGGACCATGTCAGCAAGACGGCCCGCGTGCAGGAGCTGATCAACGCCTTCCGCGTCCGCGGCCACCTGATGGCCGACACCGACCCCCTGGAGTACCGCCAGCGGTCGCACCCCGACCTCGAGATCGGCAACCACGGGCTGACCTTCTGGGACCTCGACCGCGAATTCGTGGTCGGCGGTTTCGCGGGTAAGCGCGCCGGACTGTTGCGCGAGGTCCTCGGCGTGCTCCGCGACTCGTACTGCCGCACTGTCGGCATCGAGTACATGCACATCCCCGACCCGGTCGAACGTGCCTGGTTCCAGTCCCGGCTCGAGCAGCCGTACGAGAAGCCCACCAAAGACGAGCAGCTGCGCATCATGGCCAAGCTGAACGAGGCGGAGGCGTTCGAGACCTTCCTGCAGACCAAGTACGTCGGGCAGAAGAGGTTCAGCCTCGAGGGCGGCGAGTCCACCATCGCCCTGATGGACGAGATCCTCCAGGGCGCGGCCGAGGCGGGCCTCGAAGAGGTCGCCATCGGCATGGCGCACCGCGGTCGGCTCAACGTGCTGACCAACATCGCCGGCAAGACCTACGGCCAGATCTTCCGCGAGTTCGAGGGCACGCAGGATCTGAAGTCGGTGCAGGGTTCCGGCGACGTGAAGTACCACCTCGGCACCGAGGGCACTTTCACCTCGGCGTCCGGCAAGGAGATCCCGGTCTACCTGGCCGCCAACCCGTCCCACCTCGAGGCCGTCAACGGCGTGCTCGAGGGCATCGTCCGAGCCAAGCAGGACCGCAACCCCGACAGCGAGTACAACGTGCTGCCGATCCTCGTGCACGGTGACGCCTCGATGTCCGGTCAGGGGGTCGTCGTCGAGGGACTGCAGATGTCGCAGCTGCGCGGCTACAAGACCGGCGGCACGGTGCACGTCGTCATCAACAACCAGGTGGGCTTCACGACCCCGCCGTCGGAGGCGCACACCTCGGTCTACTCGACCGACGTGGCCAAGACCATTCAGGCGCCGATCTTCCACGTCAACGGCGACGACCCCGAGGCCGTCGTCCGGGTGGCCGAGCACGCATTCGCCTACCGGCAGCAGTTCCACAAGGATGTCGTGATCGACCTCGTCTGCTACCGTCGTCGCGGGCACAACGAGGGTGACGACCCCTCGATGACCCAGCCCCTCATGTACAACCTCATCGAGGCGAAGCGCAGCGTCCGCACCCTCTACACCGAGGCTCTCGTCGGACGTGGCGACATCACCGAGGAGGAGTACGAGGCCGCGCACCAGGACTTCCAGGAGCGCCTGGAGCGCGCCTTCGCCGAGACCCATGCCGCGCAGACCGGCGCGATGCAGGTCATCGCCCAGGGCGAGGTCGCGGAGGGCTCGGACGACGACAAGGGCGACGTGACGGCCGTCGCGAACCTCGACAAGCCCGACGCGCAGCAGCAGGATGCGGTGGCCCCGAAGGGCGAGCCCGAGTCCACCGCGATCGATGCGGGTGTCGTCGCCCTCATCGGCGACGCGCACAACAACCCGCCCGAGGGCTTCTCCGTGCACCCGAAACTGCAGCAGCTGCTCAAGAAGCGCTTCGAGATGAGCCGCAACGGCCAGATCGACTGGGGCTTCGGCGAGCTGCTCGCGCTCGGGTCGCTCCTGCTGGAGGGCACCCCGGTGCGACTGGCGGGGCAGGATGCCCGGCGCGGCACGTTCGTCTCGCGGCACGCGGTCTTCCACGACCGCCTCAACGGCCAGGAATGGCTCCCGCTCGCGAACCTCGCGCAGAACCAGGCGCGCTTCTCGATCTACGACTCACTGCTGAGCGAGTACGCCGCCCTCGCGTTCGAGTACGGCTACTCGGTCGAGCGACCCGATGCGCTCGTCCTCTGGGAGGCGCAGTTCGGTGACTTCGCGAACGGCGCCCAGACGGTGATCGACCAGTTCGTGTCGAGCGCCGAGCAGAAGAGGGGCCAGCGGTCGAGCGTCGTCATGCTCCTGCCGCACGGCTACGAGGGCCAGGGACCCGATCACTCGTCCGCGCGCATCGAGCGCTACCTGCAGCTGGCGGCCGAGAACAACCTGACCGTCTCCCGGCCGTCGACTCCGGCCTCGTACGCGCACCTGCTGCGGCGTCAGGCATACTCGCGGCCGCGCCGCCCGTTGATCGTGTTCACCCCGAAGTCGATGCTGCGGCTCCGCGGCGCCACGAGCGAGGTGTACGACTTCACGACGGGCAAGTTCGAGCCGGTGCTCGACGACGCGCGCTTCGCGAGCTCCGCGAATCCGTCCGGAATCGACCCGGCCGGCGTTCGCCGCATCCTGCTGCACGCCGGCAAGCTGCACTACGACCTGGTGGCCGAACTCGACAAGGTGACGCCTGAGCAGCGCAACGCGTTCGCGCTGGTCCGGATGGAGCAGTACTACCCGCTGCCCATCGAGGAGCTCAACACGGTGCTGCGCCGATATCCGAACGCCGAGGTGGTCTGGGTGCAGGACGAGCCAGAGAACCAGGGCGCCTGGCCGTTCATCAGCCTCGAGCTGGTGAAGTACCTCGAGGGCCGCACCGTACGCGTCGTGTCGCGTCCGGCATCCGCGTCGCCCGCGAGCGGTTCGAGCAAGGTCAGCGCCGCGCAGCAGACCGAGCTGATCGAGGTGGCGCTGAGGCTCTAGGCGAGCGCCCCGCCGTCGAGCCGACCTCGTCGGTCAGACGCCCACGCCGTCCAGCGTGGCGAGGATCGCCGCGCGCAACTCCTCCGGTGCCTTCTCCTGGCACGCCGCCTGTACTTTCTGGGTGATCGTCAGCCCGACCGTGTGCTCGTTCGTGCAGTCCTCGCAGTTCTCGAGGTGCTCGGTGACGTCCCGGAAGTCCTGATCACTCAGCTCACGGTGCAGGTACTCCTCGAGCTCGGCCTTGGCCTTCTCGCATCCGCAGTCGGTCATTTCATGCGCCTGTTCATTGCGGTCTCCCAGTGGGTTCCGGGACGACGATGCCCCGGTCGCGGGCGTACTCGGCGAGCAGGTCGCGCAGAAGGCGACGCCCGCGATGCAGCCGGCTCATGACGGTGCCGACGGGGGTCTTCATGATGTCGGCGATCTCCTGGTACGAGAAACCTTCGACGTCGGCCAGGTACACGGCGAGCCGGAAGTCCTCGGGGATGGACTGCAGCGCCTCTTTGACGTCGCTGTCGGGAAGGTGGTCGATCGCCTCGGCCTCGGCCGAGCGGGTCGAGCGCCCCTGCGTGATCGACTCGGCGGAACCGAGCTGCCAGTCCTCGAGCTCGTCGATCGTGCCCTGGTAGGGGTTGCGCTGGTTCTTGCGGTAGCCGTTGATGAACGTGTTGGTCAGGATGCGGTACAGCCACGCCTTCAGGTTCGTACCCTGCTCGAATTGCGAGAAGGCGGCGTAGGCCTTCGTGAAGGTCTCCTGCACCAGGTCGCCAGCGTCGGAGGGGTTGCGCGTCATGCGCATCGCCGCCGCATACAGCTGATCCATGAACGGAATCGCCTGCTCTTCGAACAGCGCGCGCAGGACTGCCGGCTCGGGCTTCGAACCGCCCTTCGAGCTGGCGTTCGAGGTGCCCTTCGCGGCGGCCTTCTGAGTGGACTCGGTCATCGCGGACGAGTCTAGTTCGCGGGCGATGACCGGGCGGTCGAGCAGGGCGGTCGGCATGCGCCCTCCTCATCTGTCGCGGGCGATACTCTTGACAACCGATGGGTCTGTCACGCTATTCCGACCGAGATGCCGACATCCTCGGCGATCGCGCCCCGGACGCGCCCGACGGGCCGGATGTCTGGGACGCCCCCGTGGCATCCGGGCCCCTCAGCGCTCGGCTGACACTCCCGGGGTCGAAGAGCCTCACGAATCGCGAGCTCGTGCTGTCGGCGCTCGCGGAGAAGCCGTCGGTGCTGCGCCGCCCGCTGCACTCGCGCGACACCGCCCTGATGGCCGAGGCACTCGGCGAGCTGGGGGCCACGATCACCGAGCAACCGGGCGATGGCGACTTCGGGCCCGACTGGCTCGTCACGCCGGGCGAGCTCTCCGGAGGCGTCTCGATCGCGGCCGGCCTGGCCGGCACCGTCATGCGCTTCATCCCGCCGGTGGCTGCGCTCGCGCTCGGGCCCGTCGCGATCGACGGTGACGAGAACGCACGGCGCCGGCCGATGCGCACCACGATTCAGGCGTTGCGCGACCTCGGTGTCGACGTGGGCGACGACGGCCGGGGGACGATGCCGTTCACGATCCAGGGCGCGGGCGGGGTCGAGGGCGGCGAGCTCACGATCGACGCCTCCGCCTCGAGTCAGTTCGTCTCGGGCCTGCTGCTGGCGGCACCGCGATTCCGACGGGGGCTGACGCTGCGGCACGAGGGTGACCGCCTGCCGAGCATGCCCCACATCGAGATGACCATCGCAACCCTCGCGCGCCGCGGTGTGGTCGTGGAGAGCCCTGAGCCGGGGGTCTGGATCGTGCCATCCGGGCCGATCGCCGGCGCCGGCATCGCGATCGAGCCCGACCTCTCGAACGCAGCACCCTTTCTCGCGGCCGCCCTGATCGCCGGCGGCACCGTCACGATCGAGGGCTGGCCCGATGCCACGACCCAGGTGGGCGACCACCTCGCCACCCTGCTCCCCCGGTTCGGTGCGACCGTCACCCGCACCCCCGACGACGACCGAGACGGCTCGCCCAGCAGTTCCCTGACCGTGGATGGCGGGGCCGGCCTCCGCGGCGGAGTCCCGTTGCCCGGCGTCGACCTCGACCTCTCGGAAGGCGGCGAGCTCGCCCCCACGTTCGCGGCCCTGGCGGCCCTCGCCGGCTCCCCCGGCCGCATCATCGGCATCGGCCACCTGCGCGGCCACGAGACCGACCGGCTCGCCGCCCTCGCCACCGAGCTCAACGCGCTCGGCGGTCGCGTGACCGAACTCGACGATGGCCTGGCGTTCGAGCCGGCGGAGCTGCACGGTGGCCTCTGGCGCAGCTACGAAGACCACCGGATGGCGACCACCGGCGCCCTGATCGGCCTCGCCGTCGACGGCATCGAGGTCGACGACATCGCGACCACCGCGAAGACGCTCCCCGAGTTCCCCGAGCTCTGGGGCGACCTGGTGCGCGGGCCCGACGCCGGACCCGCCACGACCTGGATCTCGATCGGATGAGCTGGCTCACCCCCGACGACCAGGACGACGACCGCGAGTTCGGCGCCTGGGACGAGTCGGACGCGCGGGTGCGCCCGAATCCGAAGGGCAACCGGCCACGCACCAAGACCCGTCCCGAGTACGAGGACGCCGTCACCGGCCGGGTGCTATCGGTCGACCGCGGTCGCTACACGGTGCTGACCGGCGAGCGCGCCGATGGCAAGCCCGGCGCACGCGAACGCATCCTGACGTCGACGCGGGCGCGCGAGCTGCGCGATCAGGCGATCGTCACGGGCGACCGGGTGGATCTCGTGGGCGACACGAGCGGCGCCGAGGGCTCGCTGGCGCGCATCGTCCGCATCCGGCCCCGCACGACGCTGCTGCGGCGCAGCGCCGACGACACGGACGAGATCGAGCGCATCATCGTCGCCAACGCCGATCAGCTGATGATCGTGGTCGCCGCCGCCGATCCGGAGCCTCGCGCGCGTCTCGTCGACCGGTACCTGGTGGCCGCGTACGACGCGGGCATCGCCCCGATCATGGTCATCACGAAGACCGACCTCGCCGACCCCGAACCGTTCCTGGCGAACTTCGCCGGACTCGACATCCCGGTGTTCCGCAGCGCGCAGGATGCCGACGGGGTCACGGTCGCGCCGATCGCCGAGCTCGAACCGGCTCTCGCGCGGCACACGACCGTCGCGGTCGGGCATTCGGGAGTCGGAAAGTCGACGCTCGTCAACGCGCTCGTGCCGGGGACGGATCGCGCGGTCGGCATCGTCAACGCCGTGACGGGGCGCGGGCGACACACCTCGTCGTCGACGGTGTCGCTGCGCGTGCCGTCCGGCGGCTGGATCATCGATACGCCCGGGGTCCGGTCATTCGGCCTCGGGCACGTCGACCCGGACAACATCCTGCGGTCGTTCACCGACCTCGCCACCGTGTCGGCCGACTGCCCGCGCGGCTGCACGCACCTGCCCGACGCACCGGACTGCGCCCTCAACGAGGCCGTCGCCGACGGCCGTCTGCCGGCGCAACGCGTGGACTCGCTCCAGCGCCTGCTGGCTACGCTTGCGGGGTGACGTCCTCCCCCACCCTCGCCGACGACCT
>JBDSKH010000167.1:0-10002 GCA_039917005.1 Pseudolysinimonas sp. | reverse complement strand
GATGGCGCGGTCGTGATCGTGGATCTCAAGACCGGCACGCCCGCCCGCAAGCAAGACGTTCCCACGCATCCGCAGCTCGCGGTCTATCAGCTCGCCTACGCCGAGCACGCTCTCGACGAGTACCTGCTGGCCTTCGGCGACCACCGGGCCGGGGGCGCGACCTTGCTCTTCGTCAAGAGGGGTGCCGACGGCAAGAAGTACAGCGAGGCGCACCAGCCCGCGTTCGACGCCGACCAGCTGGAGGCGTTCCGTGACCGCATCAAGGTAGCGGCCACCCTGGTCGCATCCGAATCGTTCCTGGGCACCGCCGAGGTGACCGGAATCTTCGACTCCCACGCCAAGCTGCGGCTGCACCGCGTTCTGGCGGTCAGCAGTGATTGAGCAGCGCCAGGTGACAGAGAGAACATGGAGCGCCGCCGAGATCGCGGCTGAGCTCGGCCTGGATCCTCCCACCGAGCAGCAGGCCGCCGTCATCGAGGCGCCGGTCGACGGGCCCGCGCTGGTCATCGCCGGCGCGGGAAGCGGCAAGACCGAGACCATGGCCGGTCGCGTGCTCTGGCTGCTGGCGAACCGGCACGCGCGTCCGTCCGACATCCTCGGGCTGACGTTCACGCGCCGCGCCGCCGGAGAGCTCGCGGTACGCATGGCCGACCGGATCGGCCAGCTCGTGCGGGCCGGGATCATCGGCGACGACTACGACGACCTCGAGACGCCGCAGATCGCGACCTACAACTCGTATGCGAATCGCCTCTATCGCGACAACTCCACGGTCATCGGGCGAGAGGGGGACGGCGCCGTCCTGGGCGAGGCGGCCGCTTGGCAGCTGGCAAGGACGACCGTGACGCGCAGCACCGACCTGCGGCTCCTCGAGCAGGACCGATCGCTCGACCAGCTCACCGAGGCGGTGCTCGCGATCTCGCGGGCCATCGCCGACAACGTCGCGAGCGGGGAGGCGATCCGTGGTCTCGCCCAGGAGTTCGCCGGCATCCTGGACCTGCCCCTGGGGGGCAAGTTCGACTATGCGAACAAGATGGAGGTTGTCGACAACGTCGGCCAGCTCGACCTGCTCGTCGACCTGGCTGCCGAGTACGACGCGGCCAAGCGCCGCCGCGGCTTCGTGGAGTACTCCGATCAGGTCGCGCTCGCTCTCGAGATCCTGCGCGCGCAGCCGCGCATCGTCGAGGAGCAGCGGGCCGAGCACCGCATCGTCCTCCTGGACGAGTACCAGGACACCTCGGTCACGCAGGCCTGGCTGCTCTCGGAACTCTTCGCCCGGCATCCCGTCATGGCGGTCGGCGACCCCAACCAATCGATCTACGGCTGGCGCGGGGCGAGCGCGAGCAACCTTGACGCCTTCGACGCGCAGTTCGGCGGCGCCGCGCGGTTCTCGCTGTCGATGAGCTGGCGCAACGGCCGGCGCATCCTGGATGTCGCCAACACCCTCGTGGAGCCCTTCACGTCGCGACCGGGAGGGGTGCGGGTCGAGAAGCTCGTCCCCCGTCCGGATGCGGGCGACGACCCGGTCGGTGTGTCGTTCCGGCAGACGGTCAAAGACGAGGCGGAGACGGTCGCGCGCTGGCTCGCGGACCGGCTGGCCGAGCCGCAGCCGTCGGGCAAGGCCCCCAGCGCCGCACTGCTCATGCGCGCCCGCAAGAACCAGCCGGCGTTCCTGGCCGCGCTGCGCGAGCGGGGCGTGCGCTACCACGTGCTCGGCGTCGGCGGGCTGCTCGCCGAGCCCGAGGTCGCCGACGTCGTGAGCGCGCTCGCCGCCGTGCACAGCGTCGACGCGGGCATGGAACTGCTGCGCCTGCTGGCCGGATCGCGGTGGCGCATCGGCGCGGCCGACCTCCACGAGCTCGGCCAGCTCTCGTCGCTTCTCAAGAGCCGGGGCATCGACCAGCGAACGCTTCCGGATGACGTACGCGACCGGATGCGCAACTCGCTGGCCGAGGGGGAGCGCGGTTCGATCGTCGACGCCCTGGACTTCCTCGCCACCGCGAAGCCGGAGCGCAGCGAGTGGGAGGCGTTCAGCGAGCTCGGCCGCGAGCGCTTGCATGACGCGGGGCAGGTGTTCGCGCGCCTCCGCTCGCTCGCCGGCCTCGACCTTCCCGATTTCGTCTCCGCCGTCGTCCACGAGCTGCGTCTCGACATCGAAGTCGCGGCCAACCCGTTCCGCACCCTCGGCCCGGCGCCCCTGGAGGCGCTCTTCGACGCGCTCGCCGGGTACCTCGCGGTCGATGATGTCGCCACGCTCGGCGGCTTCCTGTCCTGGCTCCGCGAGGCGGAGAAGCGCGAGGACCTGTCACCCCGGCCAGAGGACCCGGAGCCCGGAACCGTGCAGGTGCTCACCATCCACGGCGCGAAGGGCCTCGAGTGGGACATCGTCGCCGTGCCCAGGCTCGTCGAGGGGGAGCTGCCTGCCGCGACGCAGGGTGCGCGCGGCTGGATGCGGTTCGGTCAGCTGCCGTGGGAGTTCCGCGGCGACGCGGATGACCTGCCCCGGATGCCGTGGCGATCCGCGACGACGCGCAAGGAGTTCGTCGATGAGCTCGCGACGTTCGAGCAGGCCGTGAAGGCGCACGAGGGCGCCGAGGAACGACGGCTCGCCTATGTCGCCGTCACCCGCGCCCGCCGTCATCTGCTGCTCAGCGGCTCGTACTGGTCGATGATCAAGAAGCCGCGGGTGCCCAGCATCTTCCTGCGCGAGCTGGCCGAGGTGAACCTCGCGCCCCCGTTGCCCGACGCGCCGGAGTCGCCCGCCAACCCGCTCGGCGAGCATGTCGACATGGTGCGGTGGCCGTTCGATCCCCTGGGATTCCGTCGCGCAGCGGTCGAAGCGGCGGCCGAGGCCGTCCGGGATGCGGTGCCCGCGCTGGCAGGGCCCTGGCGCGACGAGCTCGAGGTCCTGCTGGCCGAGCGGCAGGCCCGCCTGACCGGCACGCCCGAGCTGGAGTTGCCGGCCCGCGTCTCCGCCTCCCGGTTCAAGGACTACCTCGACGACACGTCGGCGGTCGCCTCCGCGCTCCGTCGTCCCATGCCCGAGCGCCCGTTCCGGGCGACCCAGCTCGGCACGATCTTCCACGCCTGGGTCGAGGGCCGGTCGCTCGACGGGCCGGCCGGCGACGAGCTCGACACGCTCGGCAGCGAGTCCGATGGCGACTTCGTCGGCATCGACGCCGAGCGGCTCGCCGAGCTCAAGGCGACCTTCGAAGGCTCGCCCTGGGCGTCGCGCCGTCCCGTGGAGGTCGAGCGCGAGATCCATCTGCCGTTCGACGGGCGCATCGTCATCTGCAAGATCGACGCGATCTATCAGGACGGCGAGGGCGACGACGCCACGTTCGAGGTCGTCGACTGGAAGACGGGGCAGTCGCCGAAGGATGCCGCGGATCTCGAGAGCAAGCAACTGCAGCTCGCCCTCTACCGCCTCGCCTACGCGAAGTGGACCGGCATCCCGGCTGAGCGCATCACCGCGGCGTTCTACTTCGTCGCCGACGACCTGATCATCCGTCCCGAGCACATCGATTCCGAGGACGAGCTGCTGGCCCGCTGGCGCGCCGTGTTCGGCGGTTCCGATAGCGTGCCCGCATGACCGCCGGCGCACCCGGAGTGAGCGACCTCGAGGCGCGCCTGCTCGACGCGCTCGACGAGGATGCGCTGGTCGAGCACCTCGTCGAGCTGATCCGGGTTCCGAGCGTGACGGGGACCGACGCCGAGTCCGACCTCCAGCACCGGCAGGCCCGCGAGCTCACCGAGCTGGGCTTCGACGTCGACGCCTGGAAGTTCGACCTCGACGCCCTGTACGCGCACCCCGGCTTCCCCGGAACCGAGGCAGATCGCAGCGAGGGCTACGGTGTGGTCGGCACCTGGGGAGGTGCGGCTTCGGGAGGGCAGGGTCCGGATGCCACTCCGGCGCTCGTCCTGCAGGGTCACGTCGACGTGGTGCCCACCGGCGATCTCGGCAAGTGGATCGACCGCGACCCGTTCAGCGGCAGCATCCGGGACGGGATCGTGCACGGCCGCGGCGCGTGCGACATGAAGGCGGGCGCGGCCGCGAACCTGGCCGTCGTGCGGGCGCTGCATGCGGCGGGTGTCATGCTCGAGCGGCCCATCGCCCTGCACTCTGTGGTCAGCGAGGAGGACGGCGGCCTGGGCGCCTTCGCCACCATGCTGCGCGGTCACCGGGGTGAGGCCGCCGTCCTCACCGAGCCGACCAGCGGGCGCCTGGTCATCGCCAATGCGGGCGCACTCACGTTCTCTCTCACGATCGCCGGTCGTGCGGCCCACGGCAGCACCCGGCTCGAGGGATTCAGCGCCTTCGAGGCGTTCCTGCCGATCCACCGTGCCCTTCAGGATCTCGAGAGCGAGCGCAACACCGACGCGCCCGCGCTCTTCCGGGACACGACGCTTCCGTATCCGATCTCGGTCGGCAAGATCTCCGCGGGCGACTGGGCGAGCAGCGTGCCCGACCTGCTCGTGGCCGAGGGCCGGCTCGGAGTACGCCTCGACGAAGAGCCCGCCGATGCCCGCGCTGCGCTGCAGCGGGCGATCGAGACCGCGGCGGCCGCGGATCCGTGGCTGCGCGATCATCCCGTCGGGGTGACCTGGCCCGGCGGCCAGTTCGCCAGCGGGCGCATCGACGAATCCGACCCCTTCATCGCCGAGATCACGACCGCGATCGCCGACGTCGAGGGCAGGCACGCCGAGCCGTCGGCCGCGCCCTACGGGAGCGATCTTCGCCTCTATGCGGGGATCGGCGGCATCCCGACCCTGCACTACGGGCCGGGCGACGTGCGTTACGCGCATGCCCCGCGCGAGCAGGTCGCGATCGAGGAGCTCATCCGCACCACCCGTTCTCTGCTCGTGCTGGCGGCCCGCCGCTGCGGCGCACACCTCTGAACCGGCTGACACCCGGCCCCTTTCCACCGGCGTAACGTGGAGGGCGATGACTTCCATGGGCGGCGCCGACCCCACCACGGTGACTCAGCCCATCCCCGTCGTCCAGGGGCGCCCGCGGTGGCGCGACACATTCGTGGCCCTCCGCGCGCACAACTACCGGCTCTACGTCATCTCGCAGCTCTTCGCCAACACGGGCGGGTGGATGGCCCGCATCGCCGTCGACTGGCTCGTCCTCGAGCTCACGGGGGACGTCGCCCTGGTCGGCCTCACGGTCGCGCTGCAGTTCGCTCCCACCCTCTTCCTCGGCGCCTGGGGCGGGGTGATCTCCGACCGGTCACGGCGCCACCGGGTGCTCATCATCTGCCAGTCGATCGGCGCCGTGGCGAATGGGGCGCTCGCCGCTCTCGTGCTCCTCGGCTGGGTCCAGGTCTGGCAGGTGTTCGTCGTCGCCGCCGTCACCGGCGCCTCGATGGCGATCGACAATCCGTCGCGATCCGCGTTCGTCGGCGAGATGGTCGGCACGGCGCGGCTGCGCAACGCGATCAATCTCAACGGGGCGATCTTCCATCTCGGCGGGCTGATCGGCCCGGCCATCTCCGGTGTGCTGATCGTGCTGATCGGCTCCGGCTGGTCGATCGCGATCAATGCGGTGACGGGCGCGGTCGCCGTGCTGGCGCTCGCGCTGATGCGACGGCGCGAGCTGCTGCCGTCCCCGCGCGTGGTGCCGCAGCGCGGCCAGATCCGGGAGGCGCTGCGCTACATCGTGCGCAAGCCGGCGATCTTCTGGCCGATGGTGCTGCTCGCCTTCAATGCCGTGTTCGGCATGAGCCTTCCGGTGCTCTTCACGGCAGCGGCCAACGACACGTATCACACGGGTGCCGTCGGGTACGGGCTCTACAGCTCGCTCGCCGCACTCGGCGCCTTCGCCGGCGCGATGCTCTCATCCCTGCGCCGCACCGTCCGGCTCAGGGGACTGGTGGCGTCCGTCATCGTCTACGGGCTCGTGACGGCGTTCGCCGGTGTCGCGCCGCTGTACGTGCTCTTCCTCGCCTCGCTGTCCGGCATCGGCGTCGCACGTCTCCTCTTCGGTACCGCGGCCGAATCCATCACCCAGCTCTCCACCAATCAGGCGATCCGCGGGCGCGTGATGTCGTTCTACATCATGGTGCTGGTCGGCGGGCAGGCGATCGGCGGCGTGCTCATGGGCTTCATCGCCGAGAACTTCGGGTCGTCGGTCGCCTTCGTGATCGCGGGGTCTCTCCCCGCGCTCGCGGGCATCACGGTCGCGATCATCCTTGCGCGACGCCACCAGCTGCGGATCGCCGTCAGTCTGCGTACGCCCCGCCGGATGCTGCGCATCGTCAAGCGGGCACGCCCGGTGGCCGGCGCCCCGGCAGGCGAACCGCGAAGCTAGCGGACGCGCTCCGTCTGGGCGAGCAGGCGCTCGACCTCGTCGACACCGAGCACCGGCATGTTCTGCGGGCCGATCGGGTTCATGATGTCTTTCTGAACTTCGTCGACGAGCCCGGTGAGCATCTGGACGGCGTCGTCCACGATCTCGGTCGACCGGGTCTCGGTGCCGTGCAGCAGCCACCGCGCGATCTCGAGTTCGCTGAGCAACGTCGCACGCTGCCGCAACTGTCGGTCCACCGTTCCGCGGACCCGCGAGTAGGCCGCGAACGCGGCATCGAAGACACCCTCGGCGCCGCCGAAGAGCCAGCTCAGGTCGCGAGCCGGGTCGCCCACGCGCAGGGCGTGCCAGCCGAGGACCCCGGTCACGGCGTCGCCGTTGCCGAGGAACGAGTCGGAGCCGAGCGAGCCGTTGACGACCATCGGGCTGAACTGCCACAGGGTCGATTCCTCGGCGGCGGCCTCCCAGCGGCGCAGGAGGGCGGCCGGGATGAGTCCGGTGGCGGCCGCGCGGTCCATGAGGGCGATCGTGGAGCGCAGGGTGTCGACCGAACTGTGGGCGGGGAGCCCGGCATCCACCACGAAACTCGTCGGCAGAGCGTGGATCGCGGCGATCGCCTCGCCGACGGACGCCGCGTACTCGTAGCTGAACGACTGCAGGGGGATCTTGGTGCCGTAGACGAATTCGTAGACCACGGCGCGGGTCCCGTCGAGAGGTACCTGCCCGGCGAACGTCGAGACCGCGAACGGCAGACGGGTGCGGACGCCGGCGCTGAGCGCGCGTAGGGCGACGAGATCGGCCGACTGCTCGGCCTCGGCACGCTCGCTGCGGGGCACGCGGACGGTCCAGTGACGGCCGTCCTGACCGGTGAGGAGGGCGGCGTCGAAGTCGCCGCCCGGGCTGCCGAACGGCTGGGATCCTGCGACATCCAGACCGTCCACGGCCGACGTCGCGAGCGCCGCTAGAGTGAGATGGGATCTGGCCATGACGACAGGGTAGGTCGGCGGATGCCCAGCGCGGCCGAGCGCCACACCCTTCTCCTCGGCCCGGAAAGTCGTCTCGGAAGGCCCCGTGTCACGCTCGTTCAGCTCCCGGCTCCCGCTGTCGCGGTCGGAGATCGATCGCGACCACCTGAGCCGCGCGGGGGGTGTCGAGGCCCTTCTGAGCGATCCGGCGACGCGCGCGGTCGTCCTGTACGACGGCAGGGCGCTGCTCGCGGGTCCGTCCGAGCTCGCGGTGCTGCCCGCGGCATCCATCGCGCACACCCATGCCCTGTACCTCGGTCGCGCCATCTCGGACTCGCCCGGCCTGCCGGCCGGTTCCCCGGTCGTCGCCCTGCTGATCGACGACGAACACGCGGCGCTCGTGGCGGAGGACGACTCTGCGTGGGGCGATCTGCGCCGCATCGGCCACCGGTTCGGCGAACGCGACGCCGGCCTCTTCACGCAGGCCCTCGCGCTGGCGAACTGGCACACCGCGTACGGGTTCTCGCCGCGAACGGGCGAGGCGACGCAGATCGGTGCGTCCGGCTGGACGCGTATCGGGTCGGACGGCCGCGAGGTCTTCCCGCGCACCGATGCCGCCGTGATCGTCGGCATCACCGATTCCGCCGATCGCATGGTGCTCGGCTCGAACGCCCTCTGGGAGGCGAACCGGTTCTCGCTGCTCGCCGGATTCGTCGAGCCCGGTGAGTCGCTCGAGGCGGCCGTCCTGCGCGAGGTGCACGAGGAGTCCGGCCTGCGCGTCGAGGACCCGGTGTATCTGGGTAGTCAGCCGTGGCCGTTCCCCGCGTCGCTCATGGTGGGATTCCGGGCGCACGTCCCGCCGGGTGCCTCGACCGAGCCGACGCCCGACGGTCAGGAGATCCTCGAGCTGCGCTGGGTCACGCGCGACGAGCTGCGGGATGCGGCGGCGGCCCGGGAGATCGTGCTGCCGGGACCGACCTCCATCGCCCGCGCGATCGTCGAGGATTGGTACGGAGACGAAGTCGACGATGGCAGCAGAGCCGGAGACGAAGTCGATGACGGCAGCAGAGTCGACGATGGCAGCAGAGCCGGCGACGGCGGCACAGCATGAGCGACATTTCCAGAGCCGTCGCTCCCGCCGACCTCCTCGCCGGACTCGATCCCGAACAGCGCATCGCCGCCGAGACACTGCTTGGGCCGGTCTGCATCCTGGCCGGTGCAGGCACCGGCAAGACCCGCGCGCTGACCCACCGCATCGCGCATGGCGTCGCGACGGGCGTCTACGACCCGGCCCGGGTGCTTGCCCTCACCTTCACGACCCGGGCGGCGGGCGAACTGCGCACCCGCCTGCGGCAGCTGGGCGCCGGTGGGGTGACGGCGCGCACGTTCCACTCCGCGGCGCTCTCGCAGCTCAGCCACTTCTGGCCGGAGGTGGTGGGCGGCAGCCTGCCCCGCATCCTGGATCACAAAGGACGGCTGCTCGGTCAGGCCGCCGAGTCGCTGCGCATCCGCGTCGACACCGCAGCCCTGCGGGATGTCGCGGCCGAGATCGAATGGCGCAAGATCACGCGCCTGACGCTCGACGACTACGCGCGCGCTGCGGCATCCAGAGCTCTGCCGCCCGGGCTCGGCGTGGATGGCATGGTCGCGCTCCAGGAGGCCTACGAGAGGATCAAGGACGAGCGCCGCCAGCTCGACTTCGAGGATGTGCTGCTGGCCACCGCCGGGATGATCGAGTCCGAGCCGAGGATCGCGGAGCAGGTGCGGGCGCAGTTCCGGTTCTTCGTCGTCGACGAGTACCAGGACGTCTCGCCCCTGCAGCAGGAGCTGCTGGAGCTCTGGCTCGGCACGCGCACCGAACTCTGCGTCGTCGGCGACGCCAGCCAGACGATCTACTCGTTCGCGGGGGCGTCGAGCGACTACCTGCTCGGATTCGGGGGGCGGTATCCGGAGGCGACGATCGTGCGGCTCGAGACCAACTACCGGTCGAGCCCGCCGGTGCTGGCGCTGGCGAACCGGCTGATGCGCGGCAGGGCGGGGGCGCTCGAGCTGCGTGCCCGAACGGCCCAGACTGGCGACGGGACTCAGGCAGACGTCAGGGCGCCCACCAAGGCGGCACCGATCGCCGAGCCCATCGCGTACGACACCGACCTCGACGAGGCCCGGTCGGTCGCCGCGGCCGTCGCCGATGAGATCTCGGCGGGGACGCGTCCGGAGAAGATCGCGGTGCTGTACCGGGTGAACTCGCAGGCCGCGAACCTCGAGGCGGCGTTCACGGATGCGGGCGTCAGCACCCGCCTGATCGGCGCGACCCGGTTCTTCGATCTCGACATCATCAAGCGCGCCGTGCTCGAACTGCGCAGCGTCGCCCGCACCGGTGAGCGCGGGCCGCTGTTCCAGTCGGTCAGCGACGTGCTGCGCCACATGGGCTGGACCCTGCAGCCGCCCGACGGCGGGGGAGCGGTCCGCGAGAAATGGGAGGCCCTGACCGCTCTGGTGGAGCTCGCCGACCAGGCGCCGACCGGCACGACGCTCGTGGAGTTCGTCGCCGAGCTGCTCGAGCGTCAGGCGGCGCAGCACGAGCCGACCGTCTCGGCCGTGGTGCTCTCGACCTTGCACAGCGCGAAGGGACTCGAGTGGGACTCCGTGCACATCGTTGGCCTGAGCGAGGGCCTGCTGCCGGTGAACCATGCACGCGGTCTCGCGGCGATCGACGAGGAGCGCCGGCTG
>JBDSKH010000166.1:0-6918 GCA_039917005.1 Pseudolysinimonas sp. | reverse complement strand
GGTTCTCGCGGTGGCCGGGCTGCTCTTCCTGCGAACCACCCCTGTTCGACGCGAACTCGAGACGGGCAACCAGGTCGCGACCTTCTTCGCGGACATCGCAGGGGGATTTCGCTACATGTTCCGCACGCCGTGGCTGCTGGGCACCCTGCTCTACGCCTGCCTGTTCGTGCTGGTGGTGATCGGGCCGATCGAGGTGCTGCTGCCGTTCGTCGCCGCCGACCAGGCGCACGGCGGCGCGGGCGGGTACGCCCTCGTGCTCGCCCTCTTCGGGCTTGGAGGCGCCATCGCGTCTCTCGTCGTGGCATCCCTCAAGCTCCCGCGCCGTTACCTGACGATCATGACGCTGGCCTGGGGCGCGAGCACGCTGCCGCTCATGATCATCGGGTACGCCACGCAGCTCTGGCTGATCGCCCTCGCCGTCTTCGTCGTCGGCGCCGGCTTCTCCGTCGGGCAGGTGATCTGGGGAACGCTGCTGCAGCGCCGCGTCCCGCCGGCGATGCTCGGCCGCGTCTCCAGCCTGGACTTCTTCGTGTCGCTCGTCTTCATGCCGATCTCGATGGCGGTCGCCGGCCCGCTCGGCGAGCTGTTCGGCTTCGGGCCGGTCTTCGTCGTGGCCGGCGCGGTGCCGATCGCGCTGGCGCTGATCACGATCGTCGCCGCCCGGATGCCGCGGGACGAGATCGCGAACCCGCTCGACCGCACCGACGACATGGGCGTCGGAGCGGAACAGCTGCTCGAGACCTGAGAACCCGGGAGTCCGGGGGATAGCCCCCTGCCGGTTCGCAGGACGGTCACGCAGAATCGGGATATGACTGAACTCCGACGACCCCGTAATGGCCGCCTCATCGGCGGCGTCTGCGCCGCACTCGCCGACCGCTTCGGATGGAATGTGTCACTCGTGCGCCTTCTCACCGTGCTGTCGATCCTGATCCCCGGCCCGCAGGTCATCTTCTATGTGATCGCGTGGGTGCTGATCCCCGGTGAGCCGGCGGCGTCATCCGGCACCACGACCGCACACCCGACTGTCTGACTCTTCAAGCGGCACCCCCAGGCGCTGCCCAGCAGCCGCACAGTTCCCGCGTTTAGCGTGAGCGTTCGGAGGCACACAGCACATGGGATTCCTGGACCGTATTTTCGGACCCGAGGAGGTCGCGGCACCCGCGGCACCTCGCGGGCGCACCGCGCCCACCGATGACGAGCGCGCCGTCGAGCGGTACCGGTACCTGCTGAGCACGGCCCCTCCCGAGACGATCGAGCAGGTGCACGCCGAGGCGTTCGCGAAGCTGACCGACGAGCAGCGCGCCGTCATCTACGAAGAGCTGAGCAAGGGGGCCGGCACGGGCGAGCGTCCGCTGTCGAGCGAACCCGCGACGCTGGCGCGATCCGCGACTCGCGCCGAGATGCGGCAGCCCGGGACGCTCGAGCGCTCGTTCTCCAACCCGGCCTACCGGGGCCCCGGATTCGGCAGCATGATCGCGAGCTCGCTGATCGGCACGGTGGCCGGCTACGTGGTCGGCTCGGCGCTGGTGAGCGCGTTTCTTCCGTGGGACGGCGGGGCGGACGCCTCGGACTCCGACGCCGATGGCGGCTCTGATGCGGGCGACACCTCTGATGCGGGCGACGCGTCCGGTGACTTCGGTGGCGGCGACTTCGGCGGGTTCTAGCCCGACCATCGCTACGGCCGCAGCAGCACCTTGATCGCGCGTCGCTCATCCATCGCGGCGTACGCCTCGGCCACCTCGGAGAGCGGGAGCTCGAGGTCGAAGACCCGTCCCGGCTGGATGGCCCCGCTCAGGACCTCGGGCAGCAGCTGCGGGATGTAGGTGCGGGCAGGCGCCATCCCTCCACCCACGGTGATGTTGCGGTCGAAGATCTCGCGGATCGGCAGCTCGGCACCGCCGGCGGGGACGCCCACGAAACCGACGCGGCCTCCGCCGCGCACCGACCCGAGAGCCTGTTCCATCGACTCCTTGGTTCCGACGCATTCGAGGGCCGCGTCGGCGAGCTCGCCGTCGAGCAGCTCTCGCAGCGCGGTGATCGCATCCACGCCCCGCGCCTCGATGATGTCGGTCGCGCCGAACTCGCGCGCGACCGCCTGCCGGTCAGCATGACGGCTCATCGCGATGATGCGCGAGGCGCCGAGGCGGCTTGCTGCCAGCACCGCCGAGAGCCCGACGGCACCGTCGCCGACGACGACCACGACATCCCCGGGGCCGACGTGCGCGGACACGGCAGCGTGATGACCGGTCGACGCGACGTCCGAGAGCGCGAGCAGGTGCGGGATGAGAGCGTCGTCCACCGGGCCGGGCACGACGACCAGCGAGCTCTCACCGAGCGGCATGCGGATGAGTTCGCCCTGCGCCCCGTCGACCGGGTGCTTGTGCTGGTCGCGGGAGCCGAAGAACGTCACGTGATCGCACACCGAGGTCGATCCCTCGAGGCATGACTGGCAGATGCCGTCGCTGAGCGAGAACGGGGAGATGACGAAGTCGCCGGGCGCGAGGGCCGACACGGCGTCGCCCACCTCGGCGATCACGCCGACCATCTCGTGACCCATCAGGCGCTCGCGACCGGTGCCGAAATCGCGGTAGCCCCAGAGGTCGGAGCCGCACACGCAGGCGGCCACGACGCGCACGATCACGTCATGCGGGTCGAGGATCACCGGATCCGGTCGCTCTTCGATGCGGACTTTGCGGGTGCCGGACATGATCGTCGCTTTCACGACGTCCAGCCTAGGAGCGGCTGAGCGCGGGTGCTTGCCCCTCGTCGTCATCCGGGCGCAGGCGGCGCCCCAGCAGCACACCCCAGCGGCCGAGGAGGAGGATCGCGACGCCGAACGTGATCACCCCGGCGACCGCGAGGGCGAAATCGAGCCCGAGCGGGATCATGATCGTCGGGACCGCGATGACCAGTGCCGCGGCGATCACCACGAAGGCGACGGGCGGTGTCGCACCCAGCTCGCGCGGCTGCTCCCACCGGCCCACGAGGAACGAGAGCGCGAAGAGCCCGGCGAGCACGAGGACGTATTCGATCGGCCGCGACCACCACCATGCGGCGCTGGCGGGAGGCGGGCTGGCGCCCGGGATGAGGAGTGCCAGGCCCGAGAACGCGATGATCAGCGGAAGGTGCCAGAGGTAGATCGTCATCAGGCGCGTGCCGGCGAGGAACACCACGGCTCTCGCCGGGCCGGTGCGCATGAGCGCCGTGAGGGGCTGTTTGAGCAAGCGGAGGAATGCCGCCTGCGACAGTCCGAGGAACACCAGCGGGAGGGTCGGGGGATTGAGATTGACGAGCATGTTCACGTCGTACGGGCCGAACGTCGTGAGCGGCCACAGCATCCCGACCCCGGCGAGCGAGATCAGGGCGAGCTGCCACCACGGGCGGTTGAAGAACCCGTCGGCGTACCAGAAGCCGATCTGCTGGATAAGCGGCCAGACGAAGAGCAGGTTGAGCAGTCCGATCCAGTAGCTGAGGATGCCGAGGTCGGCGGTCGCGTAATGCAGGGTGTCGACCATGATGACACCGATCAGCAGCACGAGCACGGTGCGCTTCGGGGCGGTCGCGTGCAGTCGCGCGAGGAACGGGACCAGGGACTGGCAGAGCGCGTAGGCCGCGATGAACCACAACGGCGAGCCCATGCCGAAGGCGATGCCGTCCAGAACGGGGAAGCCGAGCAGGCCGGTCGCGTCGATGATGAGAAGCCCGGCACCGAGAGCGACGACGTAGAAGACGAAGAGCGGGAACGCCGGCTGCGCCAGTCGAAGCAGGCGGCTCTTCACGTAGCCCGGTCCGTCGCCGCCGCGACGCTGCGTGCTTCGCCAGGCCGTCATGGCCGCGAAGCCGCCGACCACGAAGAACAGGGGCATGATCTGCCCGACCCACGTCACGTGCGGGAACCACGGCTGGGCTTCCAGCGGCCGCTCGAGGGCGATGCCCGAGCGCGCCTCGGTGTTCACACCGACCATGAGCAGGTGGATGACGACCACCAGCAGCACGCAGAAGACCCGGGCGAGGTCGAGCGTGAGATCGCGCTTCGACAGATCGATCGACGCGCTCGCGGCGCGGGGGAGGCTCATGCCGTCACTCTAGGGGCGACGGCGGCTCGGGTCAGGTCGCGTCGATGACTGCGAGCACACCCGTGTCGAGGTCGAGCGACTGGGCGACCTCGCACGACGTGTTGTAGACGCTGCCGCACAGCGAGACGAAGACCGCGCCTTCCTTCTGCACGTAGCCGACGGTCGCGCCATCGAGTTCCACGCGGTGCACGTCGGGGACGGCTTCGGTGATCCGGACGTCATGGGCGATGGTCGACTTCATCGAGCACCTCCAGGGCATGGGGTCGGTTGCCCTCATCAGACACCGCCGCGCCTCGAACGGCAAGGGCTGGAGCCGAACCGTCAGGTGATGTTCGGCTCCCGGTCAGGCGGCGGGGTCGCGAAGCAGCAGCGCGACCGGGTAGCCGGCAAGGATCTCGGCGACCGGAGTCGCGCCGCCCGGGTGCCTCGCACCGGTGAGCACGTCGAGGAAGGGGCCGTCCGGCAGCGTGGCGAACGTGTCGCGCCATCCTCCACCGGCAGCAAGTCCGACGGGCAAGCGCGTCGCCGCGGCGATCGCCCCTCCCCGGTCGGCGGCGACGAGGTTGCCGGCGGCGGGCCCGGTTGCGATGAGCGGCGTGTAGCCCGTGAACAGTTCCGGCCGGTCGCGGCGAGCGCGCAGTGCTCGGGATGTGACGAGCAGCTTGGCCGCGCCGGTCGCGTCGAGCGGGGGCGGGCCGGCGATCTCGAGGGCGGCCAGCATCCGGCGGCGGGCGTCGAAGTCGACCGGGCGGCGATTGTCGGGGTCGACGAGGGAGAAGTCCCAGAGCTCAGTGCCCTGGTAGACGTCGGGGACACCCGGTGCGGTGAGCTGCAGCAGCTTCGCGCCGAGCGCGTTCGACCAGCCAGGAGGTGTGATCCGGGCCACGAAGGACTCCAGGTCGGCGACCGTCCCGGGGTCGTCGAATGCCGTGTCGACCAGGTCGCGGAGCTGGGCTTCGAAGGCGTCGTCGGGATCTCCCCAGGTCGTCCTGCCGCCGGCTTCGCGGGCGGCCTTCACGGCGTAGGCCTGCAGGGCTGTGCGCTCGCGGGGCCAGCAGCCGACGATGGACTGCCAAAGCAGGTTGTCGAGCGCCGCGTCTGCCGAAAGGGTGTGGAGCGGGGAACGCTCGCGGCGGCGCAGGACGAACGCGGCCCACTCGTCCGGGAGCTCGGCCAGCACGCTGATGCGGGCGCGTGTGTCCTCGCTCCGCTTGGTGTCGTGTGTCGTGAGGGTGGTCATCCCGCTCGGGTGGGTCGAGAGGCGGGCAACCTGCGCCGCGTGGAACTCGGCCGGGCTCAGGGCGAAGTGCGCGGGATCGCTGCCGACCTCGGTGAGAGTCGCGAGCCGGGTGTCGCGGTAGAAGGCGGTGTCCTCGACCCCCTTGACCATGACCATCCCGCTCGTCTGCTGCATCCGGATCGCGGCAGGCTGCGACGGGTCGCCGAGCACTCGCGCCAGGTGGGCGAGGGTGGCGGCCAGTTCCGGCCTCCGCGCGCTCGCCTCCGCGATCGCAGCGTCGAGGTGCCGGCGCGCGAACGGAAGGTAGCTCCGATAGACGGGGTAGCACGCCAGCACCTCGCTGAGCGCGTCCTCTGCATCCTCCACGCCCGCGGCCGCCGCCTCGCGCGCGAGCCTTCTCACCTCGGGGTGCAGCATCCCATCGGCGACCGCCCGGCGGGTGTCGTGCGTGAGCTCGATCCAGTCGTGCGGCTCGCCGGGGCGGAGGGTCGCATCCAGTGCCTGCAGCGCGCCGGCCCCGGCGGGATCGACGAACAGCCGGTCGATCTCGGCGAGGGCGTCATAGCCGGTAGTCCCGGCGGTCACCCACCCGGTGGGCAGCTCTTCGCCGTGCTGCAGGATCTTCTCCACGACGACGTAGGCTCCGCCGGTCGCGGCGGCCAGCGCGTCGAGGTATCCGCCCGGATCGGCGAGCCCGTCGGGGTGATCGATGCGCAGGCCGTCGACCAGCCCATGCTCGATCCACGACAGGATCTCGCGGTGGGAGGCGGCGAAGACCTCCGGCACTTCGACCCGCAGCCCGGCGAGCTCGCTGATCGCGAAGAACCGCCGGTAGTTCAGCTCGCCGTCGACGGGGAGCCGGACGCGCCCGCCGCCCGCCTCCCAATCGATGTCGAAGTACTCGGAGTATCGCGAGCCGCGTCCGTTCTGCAGGACGTCCCGCCACCATGCGTTCTGCTCCGGCACCCCGACACCCATGTGATTCGGCACGATGTCGACGAGCACTCCGAGGCCGGCGTCGCGGGCTGCCGCAGCGAGCGCCCGCAGCCCGTCGGGTCCGCCGCGCGCAGCATCCACCCGGTCGTGGTCGACGACGTCGTAGCCGTGTGTCGACCCCTCTCCGGCCTGCAGGATCGGCGAGAGGTAGAACCAGTCGGCCCCGAGGTCGCGCAGGTATCCCGCGAGTGCCGCCGCATCGTTCAGGGTGAACCCGGCCGCGAGCTGCAACCGGTAGGTGGACGAGGGAGCGCGGGTCACCCGGCCGCCGGGGAGAGGGTCGCGCTCACCGAACCGTCCGCGAGCTCGCTGTCGCCGTGCTCGCGCAGCACCGCGAGTGCGTGCGCTCCGAGCGAGAAGATCGCCCCCGGTTCGATCGGGGTTCCGTCCACATCGCCGCCGTTGGTGTCGACCACGAGATCCCAGGTGGGCGAGCGCTCCTCGGTCGGGATGACGATGTCGACCGTGTCCGTGTGAGCGTTGAAGTAGACGAGGAAGTGCCGGTCGACGATCCGCTCGCCGCGGGCGGTGACGCCGCGGATGCCCTGGCCGTTGAGGAATACGCCGATCGTTCGACCGAACCCCGCCTCCCAGTCCTCGGGCTGC
>JBDSKH010000165.1:0-11802 GCA_039917005.1 Pseudolysinimonas sp. | reverse complement strand
GTGGAAGGCCTCCTCGTCGGCGTCGTGTAGATCGTCGCGCGCCATTCAGCGGTCCAGTCGCAGCTGGACGACCTCGACCACGTGCGGGAACAGCGGGTGCGCGGGTTCGAGCCCCGTGATGGTCTCGGCGATCTCGGCGGCAGTCGGCCCGCCCTTCTTCTGACCACTCGCCAAGAGGGCCTGCAATTCGACGCTCTCGGCGTCTTCGGTAACGTCGAAGCGCAGCGCAGCGCCGACGGCGTTGAGCAGATCCCATGCGGTGTGACCGCGCTCGACCAGTTCCGCGGCGGGCCCGATGAAGCGCTCGTGCCTGCTCATCTTGCGGAGCGGTCCGCGGCCGACGCGCTCGCAGGTGTCGGGCAGGTCGGGGTTCGAGATGCGCTTCAGCGTCTTCTCGATGTAGGCCTGCTGCTCGTCGGCGCTGAATCCGTGCTTCTCGACCAGCAGCGTCTTCGTCTCGTCGAGCACGGCGCGCACCTCGGCCTGGAGCTCGGGCGTCGCGAGGGCCTCGCGGATCTGCATCCAGCCGCGGTCGAGGCCGTGATACGCGGCGGCCGCGTGCGCGGTGTTGACGGTGAACAGCTTGCGCTCGATGAACGGCTCGAGATCGTCGACCCAGGTGACCCCGGAGATCTCGGGCTCCGCGCCGGCGAACGGCGAGCGATCGACGACCCACTCGAAGAAGGACTCGATCGTGACGTCGAGGCCGCCTGCCTGCTCCGGCACGATGCGGTCGATGGCGCAGTTGGCGAAGATCGCGCGGTCGGCCGCCGCCGGGTCATGACCGCGCACCTGCTCGGCCAGAAGGTCGGTGCCGCCGATCGCGTTCTCGCAGGCGATCACCGTGAGCGGACGGGCGTCCATCGGGCGGGCCGCGAGCCCCTTCGCGAGCACCGGGGCGACGAACGCCAGGATGCGGGCGCCGACCGCCGTGGTCACGAGCGCGGCCTCGGCGATGGCCGCGACGACCTCGTCCTCGTGGGTGCGGGAGTTGATCGCCCGGTACCCGTCCACCACGTGGTCGCGAGCGCCGTCGCCGATCTCGTGAACCAGATAGCTCGACTGGCTCTGAAGTGCGCCGATCAGCTCGTCGCTGACGTCGGCGAAGACGACCTCGTACCCGCTCTCGTGCAGGAACTGCGCCACGAACCCACGACCGATGTTGCCTGCGCCGAAGTGGACCGCGATCTTCTTCACGCTGCCATTCTCTCGTGTGGCGCTCGGGCGTCCACCGTCAGCCGCCGAAGAGCCGCGCGACATAGGGCGTGGCAGGGTGGTCCGACAGCGCGGTGATCGTGCCGTGCTGCGTGATGCGCCCGTTCTGCAGCACCACCACGTCGTCGGCGATCGCCGCCACGTCGGCCGCGTCGTGGGTCACCAGCACGGTCGGGCGCCCGAAGTCGCGCAGGTGCCGCGCCAGGTCGGCCCGCACGTCATCCCGGACCTCGACATCGAGGGCGGCCATCGGCTCGTCGAGCACCAGCACCTCGGGATCGGAGGCGAGGGCGCGGGCCAGCGCGACCCGCTGCGCCTGGCCGCCCGACAGCTCCGCAGGATGCCGGCCAGCCAGGTGATCCAGCTCGAAACGCTCGAGCCAGGGTTGCGCTTCCGCGCGGGCGACCGCGCGCCCCGCACCGCGCACCCGCAGCGCGAACGCGACGTTGTCGCGCACCGTGAGATGCGGGAAGAGCAGGAAGTCCTGGAACACCACGCCGACGCGGCGCAGCTCGGGCGGGACCGACGCCGCCCCCGCGCTCACCACCAGCTCGCCCACCCGGATCAGCCCCGAGGTCAGGGGCAGCAGTCCGGCGATGGCGGCGACCAGGGTCGATTTGCCCGCGCCGTTCGGGCCGACCAGCGCGACGGGGCGACCGGGCAGGGCATCGAACGCCGCCGTCACCGTGAACGCCCCGCGGGTGACCGACGCGTCGACCGACAGCTGGGCGTTCACGCCCGCACCCCCGGCAACCAGCGATCGCGCAGCCCGACCAGCACGGCTACCGACACCACGAGCAGCAACAGGGCCAGGGCGATCGCCGCCTCCGGATCGGTCTGCAGCGCCAGGTAGCTCGCGATCGGCAAGGTGCGCGTCACGCCCGGCAGCGACCCCGCGAACGTGATGGTCGCCCCGAATTCGCCCAGTGCACGCGTGAAGCAGAGCACGGCACCGGCCGCGACACCCGGCGCCACCAGCGGCACCGTCACGTACCGGAACACCTGCCAGCGATCCGCACCCAGCGTCGCCGCCGCGCCCTCCGTGCGACGATCCGCCGCACCGAGCGCGCCCTCGACCGCGAACACCAGGAACGGCATCGCCACGAACGTCTGCGCGATCACGACGGCCCCCGTCGTATACGGGATGCCGAGACCGGCGTCCGCGAAGAACTGGCCGACGAGGCCACGGCGACCCAGGAGGAGAAGGAGGGCGATGCCGCCGACCACGGGCGGGAGCACCAGAGGGACCGTGATGGCCGCGCGCAAGAGGCGGCGCGGCAGCAGCCGCCAGCGCGCACTCTGCGAGAGCAGCAGCGCGAGCGGGATGCCGAACACCAGGCACAGGGCTGTCGAGAGCAGAGCCGTGAGCAGAGAGAGCCCGAGCGCCTGCAGCACCGGCCCGCTCGTGAGCAACTGGGGCAGGGTGCCCCACGGCGCCCGGATCGCGAGCGCGACGAGTGGGAGGACCAGGAACGCCAGCCCGACGCCCGCGGCGATCGCGATCAACGGACTCAGGCGCTCCCGCGGCGCGCCGCTCATGGCGCGACGAATCCGGCGGCTGTCAGCGCCGCCTGCCCGTCATCCGACAGAACGAAGTCGAGCCATGCCCGCGCGGCAGCCGGATTCGGCGCCCCGGTGAGCACGGCGATCGGATACCGGCTGATCACCGCGGCGGCCTCCGGGACCGGGATGCCCTCGACCTTCGGTCCGGCCGAGATGACATCGGTCACGTACACCAGGCCCGCGTCAGCCTCGCCCAGCTCGACCTTGGTGAGGACCGCCTTGACGTCCTGCTCGAGCGTGTCCGGCGACGGCAGCAGACCGGCCAGGTGCATGAGCGTCTCTGTCGCGGCACCGCACGGCACCGACGGATCGCAGAGCGCGATGGCCAGCGCGGGATCGGCGAGGTCGGCCAGTCCCTCCACGCCGGCGGGGTTGCCGGCCGGCACGGCGATCTCGAGGGTGTTGGTGGTGAAGACCGCGCTGTCGGCGGCGTCGCCGGCGTCCGTGACCGTCGCCATGGGCGCTTCACTCGCGGCGGCGAAGACGTCGGCCGGGGCGCCCTCGACGATCTGGGTCGCGAGGCTTCCGCTGCCGCCGAAGCTCAGCACCACATCCGCGCTCGGGTGCCGCTCCTCGAACTTCGTCTCCAGGACGCCGAACACCTCGGTCAGGGATGCCGCCGCGAAGACGGTGATGGTGCCGGTGGCGGGGTCGAGGATCTCGGTGCCGTTTCCTTCGCTGCCGGGGCCCACCCCGTCCGTCCCGGCGGGCGCGCAGCCGGTGAGGAGCGCGAGCACGACGCCCGTCGCTACCGCGTGAGAGCGCTTCACGACCCCGACTCCGGGACCTCGATGCTCACGACCGTGGCCTTCGCGCTCGCCGACGCGAGCATCCCGGGCTCGAGCCCCAGCTCGTCGGCGGCCTCGCGGCTCATGAGCGACACGACCCGGAACGGCCCCGCCTGCAGCTCGACCTGCGCCATGAGCCCATCCCGCTGGACAGCAGTGACGACGCCCGTGAAACGGTTGCGCGCCGAGGCGCGCGCGGCGGGGAAGGTCGTGTCGAGCAGCGACTCCGCCGCGAGCTCGGTGAGCAGTCGCACGAGTTGCGTTCCCGCGATGACCTGCCGCCCCGACGGCCCCTTGCCGATCCGCAGCCGGCCGTTCTCGGCCCAGCGCCGCACGGTGTCGTCGCTCACGCCGAGCAGCACCGCCGCCTCGCGGACGGAGAACTCCTTCATAGCCGCATCTGCGTTCTCATGGCATGACTCTAACCGCTTCCGCGGCTCGCTGCGCTGTCCGGCCCTTTGCGAAAGAATCAGACCATGCCCGTCGATCCGGATGCCCCGCGCTACGCCCGTCAGCGCGTGCTCTCCGGTTTCGGTCGCGATGCCCAGCAGCGCCTCGCCGACGCGCACGTCCTAGTGATCGGCGCCGGCGGACTCGGAAGCACCGTCCTCCCCGCGCTCGCGGCCGCGGGTGTCGGCACGATATCCATCGTCGACGACGACACGGTCGACGCCAGCAACCTGCACCGGCAGACGCTCTTCTCGCCGGGCGACGTCGGGCGGCTCAAAGCAGATGCGGCAGCGGATGCGATGGCCGCCCTGGCCCCCGACGTCACGATCGTGCGCCACCCGATCCGATTCGCCCCGGGCGTCACCTTCGACCTCCTGCTGGATGCCGACCTCCTCATCGACGGCAGCGACAACCTTGCCACCCGCTACCTGGCGAACGACGCGGCCGCCCTCCGCGGCATCCCGATGGTGTGGGGATCGGCCCTGCGCTGGTCGGGTCAGGCCGGCGTCGCCTGGGACGAGCGCGGCGTCGACTATCGCGATCTGTTCCCCGAGGAGCCCGGAGCCGGCGAAGACACCTGCGAGGTCGCGGGTGTGCTGCCGACCGTGTGTGCCGTGACCGGGGCGATGATGGCGACCGAGGCGCTCAAGCTGCTCACCGGCGTCGGCGATCCGCTCATCGGGCGAGTCGCCGTGTACGACGCGCTCACCGGGTCGACCCGCGAGATCGAGTACCGGCGCGATCCGGACGCACCCCGGCCTGGCTCGCTCGAGGAGCGCACCGCCATCCGCGAACCCGAGCCGGCACGCTCGGTGACCCCTGAGCAACTCGCGAAGCTGCTCGCCGGACCGGAGACGGCCGGCATCCACGAGACACCGCCGGTGCTGCTGGACGTCCGCGAGCGCCCCGAGGCGTCGTTCGCCTTCCTGCCGGGCTCGGTGCTCATCCCGCTGGGCGAGCTGCAGGATCGTCTCGGCGAGCTCGACCGCGACGCGTCGATCGTCGTGTACTGCCACCACGGCGTCCGCTCGGCCCGCGGGCTCGACGTGCTCGAAAAGGCGGGTTTCACCCGCGCCAGGCACCTGACCGGCGGGCTCGACGCGTGGTCGGTCAAGGTCGACGCCGCCGTGCCGAGGTACTGATGGCGGAACGCACACGAGTGTCCGAGCACATCGCCCGCGTCGATGCGTTGCTCGCTCCCCTGCGGACCCGCGCCACCGAGGACGAGATGGTGCGCGACGCACTCGGTCGGGTCACCGCGGAAGAGATCGTTTCGCCCATCGCATTGCCGCCGTTTCGCAACTCCCAGATGGATGGATTCGCGGTCCGGGCCGCCGACGTCGCGAAGGTTCCGGCGTCGCTGCCGATCGCCCGCGAGATCGCGGCGGGCGCGGGCGACCCGGGTGAGCTGGCGCTCGGATCCGCGGTCCGGATCATGACGGGAGCGCCCGTGCCCGCCGGAGCGGATGCGGTGGTGCCCGTCGAGGACACGAGCGTCGATGGGGACATTGTCACCATCGCGCGGGGCCGCGTCGCCGGGGAGTACGTGCGCGAGGCGGGGTCCGACCTCGCCGCGGGTGCCGTGATCCTGCCGGTCGGCCTGCGCCTCGCGTCGCGCCATCTGGCGGCCCTTGCCGCCGCGGGCTACGTGACGGTCCCGGTGCGCACCCGGGTGCGGATCGCCGTCATGAGCACCGGTAGTGAGCTGGTGGAGCCGGGTGACAGGCTCAGGCACGGGCAGATCCCCGACGCCAACGGCGTCGCCCTCAGTTCAGCCGTGCTCGCCGCAGGCGGTGCGCTGGTCGTGCAGGGTCGCGTGGTCGATGTGCCAGCACGTCTGGCGGCCGCGTTCGATCAGGCCATCGCTGCAGGCGCCGAACTCCTGCTCACCAGCGGCGGCATCTCGATGGGCGAGCACGAGGTCGTCCGCGAGCTGCTCGAACCGCTCGGCGCGCACGTCGACGTGCTGGCCATGCAGCCAGGCGGTCCGCAGGCGCTCGCGACCTACCGCGGCATCCCGGTCGTCTGCTTCCCCGGCAACCCGGTCAGCAGTCAGTTGAGCTTCGAACTCTTCGTCGCGCCTCTGCTGCGCGAGCTCGCAGGGCTGCCCGCTCCGGGCAGGGCGATACTCACCCTGGATGCCGCGGTGCAGTCGATCCCCGGGCGACGCCAGTTCCTGCGCGGCCGCCGGCTTGAGGGGGATCGGGTGACGACGGTCTCGGGACCGGGGTCGCATTTGGTCGCTGCGCTGGCCGCATCCGACGTCATCATCGACCTCCCCGAGAACGTGGTCGACCTCGCGGCGGGCGATTCCGTGGAAGCCTGGGAGCTATGACCGAGCTCAGCCACCTCGACGACCAGGGTCGGGCGCGCATGATCGACGTGGGCGCGAAGCCGGTGACCCGTCGCGTCGCCGTCGCCGGGGGACGGCTCGACACGACGGCCGAGGTCGTCGCGCTCGTCCGGGCCGACGGGCTGCCGAAGGCGGACGTGCTCGCGACAGCGCGCATCGCCGGCATCGCGGCGGCGAAGCGCACGAGCGACCTGATCCCGCTGGCCCACCTGCTGCCGCTCGACTCGGTGACGATCGAGTTCGAGCTGGGCGAGACATCCATCTCGATCACCGCGACCGTCGCGGTCACCGGCAAGACCGGCGTCGAGATGGAGGCGCTCACGGCCGTCGCGATCGCCGGCCTCACGCTGCACGACATGATCAAGGCGGTGGATGCCGCGGCGGTGCTCGGCGAGATCCGGCTGCTCGAGAAGACCGGCGGCAAGCACGGCCACTGGAAGCTGGCTGAGGAGCGCGGCGAAGCCCCGCGTCTCGAAGCCCCGCCCGCCCGCGGCACCGCCATCGTCATCGTCTCGTCCACCCGCGTCGCCAGGGGCAGCGCCGAGGACCGCACCGGCCCCGCCATCGTCGAGTGGCTTCGCGCGCGCGGGTACGCGATCGTTGCTCCGGTGGTCTCCCCCGACGCCGACATCGCCGAGGCGATCCAGGATGCGGTGGCCGTCGCGCCCGCGCTGATCCTCACGACCGGGGGCACCGGCATCCACCCCGGCGATCGCACGCCCGAGGCGACCGCCGCCGTGCTCGACCGCGAGCTGCCGGGCGTGGCGGAGGCGATGCGTGCCGCGGGTCGGGACGCGACATCGACGTCTGCCCTCACCCGCGCGGTGGCGGGAATCGTCGGGATGACCGTCATCGTGAACTTGCCCGGATCCTCGGGCGGCGTGCGCGATGGCCTCGCCGTGCTCGATCCGCTGCTGCCCCACCTGCACGACCAGCTCGCCGGCGGAGACCACGCCGTCGACGGACACGCGGGCGCCGATGGCTGACGCGGCTGCCCGTAGCCAGTACCTCGCCGAGATCACCGACGAGCCGATCGATCGCGCCGAGCTCGAGACGTTCGTCCGCTCGGACGCCGACGGCGCCCTCGTGGTGTTCGAGGGAGTCATCCGCGACCACGATCACGGTGCCACGGTGACCTCCCTGGAGTACTCCGCGCACCCCGACGCCGAGCGATTCCTCGCGGAGCTGTGCGCCGGGCTCGCGTCGGAGACGGGCCTGCGCGTCGCCGCGTCCCACCGGATCGGCACCCTCGTCATCGGCGACGTCGCCCTCGTCGCGGCCGTCGCCGCTCCGCACCGTGCCGAGGCGTTCGCGGCCTGCGCTCTCCTCGTCGATCGCCTCAAGCAGACCGTCCCGATCTGGAAGCGCCAGCAGCTCGCCGACGGCGCGACGGAATGGGTCGGGCTCTGACGCTCCCAGGCGGGCGGTCTACGCTCGGCCCATGACCTGGACCTTGACCGCCGACGGCAAGACCGTCACCATCACCGACACCGACGCGGACATGGTGCAGGAGAAACTCGACCACCTCGGCTCTGCCGGGACGCATTTCGAGTACACAGCCGACGACGGCACAGAGCTCTCCATCGACAGCAACTCCAGCGTGACGCTCACGCGCGACCGCTGACGTACCCCACCGTTCAGCCGCCGGAGAACGGCGGCAGCACGTCGACGCGGGCGCCGAGGGCACGCGACGGATCGCGCGAGACGACGCCGTCGACCAGGAACGAACCGCTCCGCAGCACGCGCGACATCGGATCGCCGTAGCGCTCCTCGAGCAACGCGCGCAACTCGCCCACCGTCGCAGCCTCCAGCGATTCGGCATCGCGCCCCGCCGCCTCCGCGGCCGCCGCGAAGTACCGCACCTCAGCCACCGATCGCGCCCATCGACCGCACCGGCGGCGCGAACCCGGCCGCGTCGATCCCGTGACCGGCCTGCTTGCCCCACATCGCCGCGCGCCAGCGCCAGGCGATCACGTCGTCGCCTGCACCCGACCGCAGCAGACCACGCAGGTCGGTCTCGTCGTCCCCGAAGAGGCACGAGCGCACGGTTCCCTCGGCGGTGATCCGGGTGCGATCGCATGCGGCGCAGAACGACCGCGTCACGGACGCGATGATCCCGACCGTCGCGGGGCCGCCATCCACCGCCCACTCCTCGGATGGCGCCGAGGGGTCGTCGCGTCCCACGGCCGTCAGAGAGAATCGCGAGCCCAGCACGTCGAGCAGCTCGGCGGCCGGCACCATGTTGTCGCGACGCCAGGCGGCGTCGGCGTCGAGCGGCATCTGCTCGATGAAGCGAAGCCGAAGCCCGTGCTCGAGGGCGAACGCCAGAAGCTCCGGAGCATCGTCGAGGGTCTCGCGCATCAGCACGGCGTTGACCTTGATCGGGCCGAGTCCCGCGTCGGCGGCCCCCCGCAGCCCGTCGAGCACGCGCGGCAACCGGTCGCGGCGGGTCAGCCGGGCGAAATGCTCGCGATCGATGGTGTCGAGAGACACGTTCACGCGGGCGAGCCCTGCCGCCTTGAGCGCAGCCGCGCGGGTATCGAGCCCGATGCCATTTGTCGTCATCGAGAGCTGGATGCCGGGGGCGGCCTCCGCAGAGAGCCGCACGATGTCGACGAGGTCGCCCCGGGTCAGCGGCTCGCCACCGGTGAACCGCACCTCGCGGATGCCCAGGTCGCGGGCGCCGATCCCGACCAGCCGGGCGATCTCGGGCGCGGACAGCAGGTCCTGGCGCGGGATCGCGGGCAAACCCTCCTCCGGCATGCAATACGTGCAGCGCAGCGAGCACTTCTCCGTGATCGAGACCCGCAGGTCGTGCGCGACGCGTCCGAACCGATCGACGAGACCGTCGACATCCGGGCGCCCCTCGACCGACGGCGCCGCGCCCGGATCGCGGCGCAGACCGGGCATCCCGAGGGCGAGAGTCATGCCTTCACTCTAGGCCGGGCGCGTCAGTAGAGTCGTGGCAACGGAAGGGGCGTCATGTCGTTCATCACCCGCGGGTTCTCCGGTCGCAACCGGGATCAGGACCCCCGCCTCCCTCCCGGTCAGACGCTCGTCGAGGACTGGCCCGTGCTCAGTGCCGGTGCCACCCCGCGCATCGAGACCGAGGACTGGAAGTTCGAGATCAAGGACGAGACCGGCACCGACCATTCCTGGACCTGGGATGAGATGCAGGCACTCGGTGTCGAGGACATCACCGTCGACATCCACTGCGTCACGCACTGGACCAAGCTCGACATGGCGTGGCGCGGCGTCTCGCTCGACAAGCTCTTCGAGAACGTCGAGTCGGAGTACGACTACGTGATGGCGCACAGTCACGGCGGCTACACGACCAACGTGCCACTCGAAGACCTGCTCGACGGCAAATCGTGGATCGCGTTCGAGGCCGACGGCGAGCCGCTCACGCCCGAGCACGGCGGCCCGGCGAGGCTGCTGGTACCGCACCTCTACTTCTGGAAGAGCGCCAAATGGGTGCGCGGGCTGACGATGATGCCGCGGGACGACCCCGGCTTCTGGGAGCAGTCGGGCTATCACCTGCACGGCGACCCCTGGCAGGAGGAACGCTACTGGTGACACGCGCGGCCTGGCACGCTGCCACGGTCGCTGAACTCGCTCCCGAGACGGCGAGTGCCCGCCGCCTGACCCTCGACGTCCCGACCTGGCCGGGCAACGACGCGGGGTCGCATCTCGATGTCCGGCTCACGGCGCCCGACGGCTATCAGGCTCAGCGGTCGTACTCGGTCGCGTCGTCCGGCCCGGGCACGCGCGTCGTGCTCGCCGTCGACGAACTGCCCGACGGCGAGGTGTCGCCGTTCCTGGTCCGGGATGTGATGGTCGGCGACCAGCTCGAGGTGCACGGACCGCTCGGCGCGTACTTCGTGTGGCGCCCGCCGGCCGCGGACGAGACGACTCCGGTGCCGGTGCAGCTCATCGCCGGGGGCTCGGGGGTCGTACCGCTCTACGCGATGCTCTCCGCGCACGCGGCGGGCGCGGACCCGACCGACTTCAAGTTGCTGTACTCGGTACGGACGCCAGATGACGTGTTCTTCCGCGCCGAGCTCGACGCGACGATGTCGGTCGACTACGTGTACACCCGGAAGGTTCCGGATGGCTGGCCGACCCCGGCGGGACGCCTCACCAAGGCGGCGCTCGAGGCCGCGACCTTCGCCGCGGACCGTACGCCGCGCATCTACGTCTGCGGCCCGACAGCGTTCGTCGAGGCCGTTGCCGACTGGCTGATCGAGCTCGGCCACGACACCGACTCGATCCGCACCGAGCGATTCGGAGGCTGACAGATGACCCACCACATGACCCACGTCGACGGCAACGTGCTCGCCGGCAAACTCGCCGACCTGTTCGCGTTCGACGGCACCATGACATCCATTCGATGTCCCGGATGCAGCACCGTCGAGGTTCTCGCGACCGCGATGGTCTACATGGATGAGATGGGCGCCGTCGCCCGCTGCGTCCACTGCGATGCCGTACTGCTCACCGTCGTCGAAGGCGACGGGCGCAGCTGGGTGAGCTTCTCGGGCGCCGTGGCGATCGAGGTCTCGCCCTAGGGCACTGCCGCGAAGACCCCGCCGGTCTGCACCGACTTCTCGTATTGGAAAGAGACCTGCGCCGTGAACTCGTCGTCCTCGGCGGTGTACCGGTTCTGCAGTCCGGCCTCGACGATCGCCCAGGGACGCTCGTTCGACAGGGTCGATGGCATGCCGTTGTCGGGCACGAACTGCCGGTAGTCGTACGGGAAGCTGGCCGCGGCGTCCAGGCGCGCGGAGAAGGTGTCGACGGCGACCGTGCCAGAGGCGAGGTCGATCTGCAGCAGCCGCTGGAAGCCGGTGCCCCTCTCGCCGGTGTGGGTGCGGAACTCCTGGTAGTCCGCGAGCATCTCTACGACCGTGTGCCCCGAGATGCCGCCGGCGTCAACGTTCACGATCTGCCCCACCCCGTGGAAGTGGCCAGCCAGCACGAGCACCACGTTGCGGTTCGGGGCGATGACCTCGTCCCAGAGCTGCCCGCCGTGTGAAACCCAGCGTGAGTTCACCGAATGGCCGGCCGCGACTTCCACCGTCTTGGCCGTGACGTACTCGTGGGTCGAGATGACGACGTTGTAGTCCGGGTGGCTGGTCACGACGTCGCTCGCCCAGGCGATCTCGGTCTCGCCGTACGCGTAGGGCAGTGACAACATCAGCACCCGGGCTCCCGCCCGCTCGAAGGTCGAGTAGTTGGCAGAGTTGTCGTCCGGTGCAATGGAGCCGCCGAACCACGGCTGGCCCGCGTAGCGCGACACCGGGAAGTAGTCGTTGAAGAGACTGCGGTCGACGCCGCGCTTGCTGTCGTGGTTTCCCGGCAGCACGCTGTTCGGCACGCCCACGTCGTCCAGAATCGCCTGGATCGCCGACGCCGTCTCGAATTCGCGGCGGGCGC
>JBDSKH010000164.1:0-13263 GCA_039917005.1 Pseudolysinimonas sp. | reverse complement strand
CGCGACCACCCGCTCGTGGCTGTTCCTCGCGCCCTCGAGCGTGCTCGTCATCCTTCTACTCGCCATCAACTTCGTCGGCGACGCCCTGCGCGACGCGGTCGATCCCACATCCGGGGTAAACCGTGGCTGAGCCGCTGCTCGAGGTGCGCAACCTGTCGGTCACGTTCCCGCAGGACACCGGCGACGTGCACGCGGTCCGCGACATCAGCTACACGATCTCCGACGGCGAATTCCTGGGGATCGTGGGCGAGTCCGGCTCCGGCAAGTCGGTCTCGTCGTTGGCCGTCATGGGCTTGCTGCCCGACAACGCCGAGGTGACCGGCGAGATCCTGTTCCAGGGTCGCTCGCTGCTGAAGCTCGACGACCGGGAGCTCTCACGGATCCGCGGCAAAGAGCTGGCGATCATCTTCCAGGACCCGCTGTCGGCCCTCACCCCCGTCTACTCCATCGGAGATCAGATCGGCGAGGCACTGCGGGTGCACGACCGGACCCTCAGCCGGTCGGCCGCCGAGGCGCGGGCGGTCGAACTGCTCAAGATCGTCGGCATCCCCGATCCGACGCGGCGCGTGAAGGCGTTCCCGCACGAGTTCTCCGGAGGGATGCGTCAGCGCGCGATGATCGCGATGGCGATCTCGAACAATCCGCGGCTGATCATCGCCGACGAGCCGACGACGGCGCTCGATGTGACCATCCAGGCGCAGATCCTGGAAGTGCTGGAAGAGGCGAAGCGGATCACGGGGGCCGCCGTCTCGCTGATCACCCACGACCTCGGCGTTGTCGCCGGCCACGCGGACCGGGTCGCGGTCATGTACGCGGGAAAGCTCGTCGAGCTCGGCGACGTGGACCAGATCTTCCACGAGCCGACCATGCCGTACACGATCGGCCTCCTGCGCTCGGTGCCCAACATCCGCACGGCAGGCAAGGAGCGCCTGGTCCCGCTGGAAGGGCGTCCGCCCTCGCTCGCCGCGCTTCCCGTCGGCTGCCCGTTCGCCGCCCGCTGCCCCGTCGCCATTTCGAAGTGCACGCAGATCGAGCCGCCGCTCGCGCAGCACGGGCACGACCCCTGGCACACCAGCGCCTGTCATCGCGCCGGCGAGATTGCAACGGGCGCGCTCACCGCGGCGGAGATCTTCCCCCGCCCGGAGCCTCTGGCGCTGGCGGTCCGCGGGCAGGGCGAGACGATCCTCTCGGTGGAGAACCTGGTCAAGCACTTCCCGCTGATGCGTGGCGGCGTCTTCCGCCGCAAGATCGGCACCGTGCGCGCGGTCGACGGTGTCTCCTTCGAGGTGTCCGCCGGGCGCACGCTGGCGATCGTGGGGGAATCGGGTTGCGGCAAGACGACCACCATCCTCGAGCTCATGGAGCTGACGAAACCGCAGCAGGGGCAGATCGTCGTCGAGGGCAAGGACATCGGAACACTGACGAAACCGGAACGCCGCGCGCTGCGCTCCGATATCCAGATCGTCTTCCAGGACCCGGCCGCCGCCGTGGATCCGCGCTTGCCGATCGGCGAGGTCATCGGGGAGCCGCTCCTCGCGCAGCGGGTGCCGCGCGCAGAGCGTGAGCAGCGGGTCGCCGAGCTGCTCGAGCTGGTGGGCCTCGACGCATCGATGGCGAAGCGCTACCCGCACGAGTTCTCGGGCGGCCAGCGGCAGCGCATCGGCATCGCTCGCGGCCTCGCCACCGACCCCAAGGTGCTGGTCCTCGACGAGCCCGTCTCGGCACTGGATGTGTCGATTCAAGCCGGAGTGATCAACCTTCTCCAGGACCTGCGCGACCAGCTCGGCCTCTCGCTGGTGTTCGTCGCGCACGATCTCGCCGTCGTGCGTCAGATCGCCGACGATGTCGCTGTGATGTACCTCGGACGTATCGTCGAGCAGGGTCCGATCGCGCTGGTGTTCAACGATCCCAAGCACCCGTACACCCAGGCGCTCATGTCGGCCGCGCCGATCCCCGACCCGGTGCTCGAACGGCAACGCAGCCGCGTTCTCCTCGACGGCGATCTCCCGAGTCCGGCGGAGCAGATCGACGGATGCCGGTTCCGTACCCGCTGCCCGCTCTACAAGCTTCTCGACGAGCAGGCGCAAGCGCGCTGTATCGGCGAGGACCCCCGCCTCGAGCCGCACGACGGGGTGGCGGTCGCCTGTCACCACGTCGAACGCAACACGCTCGTCGTCAGCTGACCGAGACCCCCGCCGCCTCAGACGCGGCGGGAACACCAAGAAGAGAAAGAAGATTGCACATGATCCGCAAGACACCCGCATTCGCTGCGGTCGCGGTCCTGAGCGCCGGACTGCTGGCACTCACGGCATGCGCCCCAGGCGAACCGAACGCCGGCCCGTCGACCGACGCGGACGCGCTGCCCGCCACGGGCTGGGAACGCATCGACCCGGCATCGCTGCAGCAGGGCGGCACGCTCAACCTGGCGGTTCCCAACTCGCCGACGGATGACGGCAACTGGAACAACAACACCGCGGAGGGCGCAGAGGTCTACGCGGTCAACATGGAGTGGCCGACCTACGGCACCGGCATCACGATCCAAGAGGACGGCTCGTGGGTCGCCAACCCGAACTATGCGACGAGCATCGAGCTGACCAGCGAGGACCCGCAGGTCGTCACCGTGAAGCTCAACGACAAGGCCGTCTGGGAAGACGGCTCGCCGATGATCGCCGAGGACTACGAGGCGACGTTCCACGCGCTGTCGGGACAGGATCCCGCCTACAACATCGCGAGCAGCGCGGGCTTCGACCAGGTCGCGTCGTTCGACATCGCGAGCGACTACGAGTTCAGCTTCACGGTCGACCCGGTATACGCCGACTGGCCCAACATCATGAACGCCATGACCCTGCCGAAGGCGATCGCCGACGACCCGGAGGCCTGGAACACCGGATTCGTCGACAAGCCGGTCCCGTCGAGCGGTCCGTTCGTCTACACGGGCATCGACAACTCCGCGAACACCTTCTCGGCCGAGCCCAACCCGGTCTGGTGGGGTGACAAGCCGAAGCTGGACAAGATCACCTTCACGGTGATCGACCAGGAGACCCAGGCCCAGTCGTTCGCGAACGACGAGATCGACGCAATCGAACTCGCCACGCCCGACCAGTACCTGGCAAGCCAGGACAAGGACGGAGCGGAGATCCTCCGCTCTGGTGGCCTGACCTACTCGCAGGTGACCTTCAACGGAACGGTCGCGCCGCTCGATGACCCGGCAGTCCGCCAGGCGATCGCGCACGGGATCGACCGCGACATCATGGGACGCGCTGCCAACGAGCCGCTCGGTGCGCCGGCGTCGCCCGTCGGCAACTGGGTACTCATGCCCGGCCAGGCCGGATACACCGATACGGGTGGCGACAAGCTCGCCTTCGATCCCGAGATGTCCAAGCAGATCCTGACTGACGCCGGCTGGACCAACGCCGACGGAGCCTGGACGAAGGATGGAGAGACCCTGGAGGTCTCGGTCATCGTTCCGCAGGGCAGCGCCAGCAATGAGCTGCGTGCTCAGCAGATCCAGGCGTCGCTGAAGGACATCGACATCAAGGTGACGATCGACGAGTCGCCGAGTGCCGACTACTTCCAGAACATCTCGGACGGCAAGTACGAGCTGGCGACCTTCGGGTGGCAGGGCACCGCGTTCAACATCTCCTCGTCGGAGTCGTTGTTCTCGCCCGAGCAGGAGCCGGGTGACGACCTCGGTCAGAACTACGCCTTCATCTCGGACGACCGTCTCGCCGACCTGTGGGCAAAGGCGAACGTCGAGCTCGACGAGGCCAAGCGCCTGGAGATCGTCGAGCAGATCAACGATGTGATCGCGGAGTACGTTCCGATGCTGACGCTCTACGGCTACGCGAACGTCTACGCGGTCGACGAGGGTCTGGCCAACTACGGCCCGGCCACCTTCGAGTCCGTCGACTGGACGGCTGTGGGCTACAAGTAGTCAGCAGCAGCAGCACCAGCAACAGCAACAGCAACGGCGGGCGGCGGCGCGAGAGCGTCGCCGCCCGTCACCGCGTTTACTAGGGTGGACGACAGTGAACAAGCGCATCCTGCCCGTCGCGACGGTGCTCGTCGTGGCCGCGGCGGCGCTGTCGGCGTGCACCCCGACCACGACGACCGTCCTCGAGGGCAGCAAGGTCACCGTGGCGGTGTCGACGCCGTACACCTCGGTCAACGCCAGCACGTCGTTCGGCAGGTCGAGCCCGACCAACGCCGATGTCGCCTACCTCACGGGTACCGGGTTCGGCTACTACGACGACCGCTATGAGCTGGTCGAGGACGGCTCGTTCGGCAGGGCCGAGATCGTCGACGACGCGCCGTTCACCGTGCGGTACACGGTGGCCGACGGTGCCACCTGGTCCGACGGCATCCCCGTGGACGCCGCCGATCTGCTGCTGGCATGGGTCGGCAACTCGGGTTCGCTCAACACCCCGGACTTCGATGACAGCGACTTCGTCGACGCCGATACCGGGCAGTACACCGACGACTTCCCCGACGACGTGGTGTTCTTCGACGGCACGGTCGGCAGCGGACTCGAACTCGCGACGGCGACGCCGGTCATCGTCGAGGACAACGTGCTCGACGTCACCTACGACGACTACGTCCCGGGCTGGCGCCTCGCGCTGGCGCCCGGCGTTCCGGCGCACGTGGTCGCGGAGCGCGGCCTCGACCTCTCCGACGGATCCGATGTCGAAGCGGACTCCGACAACGACGCCGATGCGCCCGATCCGGCCGACATCCTGGATGCCGCCATGGCCGCCAAAGCCCGTCTCGTCGCCGCTGTCGTCGGCCGTGACCCCCGCGAGCTGGCCGAGCTCGCCCGCTTCTGGAACACGGCGTACAACTTCACGGAGACGCCGACCGATCCGGCGCTGCTCGTCTCATCCGGCCCCTACACCGTGACCGAGATCGTCGACAACGAGTCGGTGACCCTCACGGCCAACCCCGAGTACGAGGGCGACCGTGAGCCGAGCTACGAGACGATCGTGCTGCGGGTATCCCCGGACCCCCTCGAGACGGTCGATCTGCTCACCACGCATCAGGTCGACATCGCGACGCCCCAGCCGACAGATGATGTGGTGTCCGCGCTTGTCGACGTCGACGACGTGACGGTGACCGCGGGCTCGGAGGGCACGTTCGAGCATCTCGACCTGCAGTTCGCCGGGTCGGCGTCCGGTGTCTTCAGCGACATCCGGGTCCGCCAGGCGTTCCTTCTGGTCGTGCCGCGCCAGCAGATCCTCGACGACCTGATCGTTCCGTTGCAGCAGGATGCCGGCCTGCTGGACTCGTTCGTGCTGCGCCCCGGCGCGGAGGGCTACACCGAGGCGATCGCCGGGAACGGCTCTCGCGATTACGCGCGCACCGACGTCGACGAGGCCGAGGACCTGCTGGCCGAGGCGGGCGTCGTGAGCCCGCGCGTCTGCATCCTGTACGACCCATCGAACCCGCGGCGCATCGCCGAGTTCTCGCTCATCGTGAAGAGCGCGGCCCGCGCCGGTTTTGCCGTGACCGACTGCTCCAGCGGCGACTGGGAGGGTCTGCTCGGCGTCGAGGGCGCCTACGACGCGGCGCTCTTCGCCTGGGACACGACGCGGCTCGGCCCCGCAGCCGTAAGTGCCGTGTTCGCGAGCGACTCGAAGCTCGCCAACTTCAACCACTACGACAATCCGGAGGTCGATCGCCTGATCGGCGAGGTCGACGCCTCCGACGATGCGGGCGAGGTCGCGCGCCTTCTGACCGAGATCGACGCGGAGGTCTGGTCCGACGCCTACGGGTTGCCGCTCTTCGCCTATCCGACCGTCACGGCGGTGTCGGCGGGCGTGACCGGGGTCACCCGCTCCCCGCTCGCGCGCGGGGTGTTCTGGAACGCCTGGGACTGGGTGCCGACACCCTCCACGGACGAACCGTCTTCGAACGGCTAGACTGGAACGTCCGCCCGCTCGTCCGGGCACACTCCCACCCTTCTTTGTTCCGAGGTATTCCCATGGCATCCGCCCGCCGCTCAGACCTGCGCAATGTCGCGATCGTGGCCCACGTCGATCACGGCAAGACGACGCTGGTCGATGCCATGCTGCGCCAGACCAACTCCTTCGGCTCGCACGAGCACATGGAAGAGCGGGCCATGGACTCCAACGACCTCGAGCGCGAGAAGGGCATCACGATCCTCGCGAAGAACACCGCGATCAGTTACGAGGGCATCCACGCGACCGACGGCCCGGTGACGATCAACGTCATCGACACCCCGGGCCACGCCGACTTCGGCGGCGAAGTCGAGCGAGGCCTGTCGATGGTGGATGGCGTGGTCCTGCTTGTCGACGCGAGCGAGGGGCCGCTGCCCCAGACCCGATTCGTGCTGCGCAAGGCTCTCGAGTCGAAGCTTCCCGTCATCCTGCTCGTCAACAAGACCGACCGGCCCGACGCCCGCATCGACGAGGTTGTCGAAGAGAGCCACGACCTGCTGTTGGCCCTCGCCAGCGACCTGCACGACGACATGCCCGATCTGGATGTCGACATGCTGCTCGACCTGCCGGTGGTCTACGCCTCGGGGCGCAACGGCGCCGCCAGTTGGAACAAGCCCGAGAACGGCACCCTGCCCGACAACGACGACCTCGAGCCGCTGTTCGACGCCATCCTCAAGCACGTGCCCGCGCCGTCGTACGACGACGAGGCGCCCCTGCAGGCCTGGGTCACCAACCTCGACGCCTCGCCGTTCCTCGGCCGAATCGCCCTGCTCCGCGTCTTCTCGGGCACCATCAAGAAGGGCCAGACCGTTGCCTGGGTGCGCAACGACGGAACGCATACCAACGTGCGCGTCACCGAGCTTCTCAAGACCCGCGCCCTCGACCGCTACCCGGCAGAAGAGGCGCACGCCGGCGACATCGTCGCCATGGCCGGCATCGAAGACATCACCATCGGCGAGACCATCGCCGACCCCGACGACATCCGTCCGCTCAAGGGGATCACCGTCGACGATCCCGCCATCTCGATGACCATCGGCACCAACACCTCGCCGATCATCGGCAAGGTCAAAGGGCACAAGCTCACCGCCCGAATGGTGAAGGATCGCCTCGATCGCGAACTGGTCGGCAACGTGTCGATCAAGGTCGTCGACATCGGGCGCCCCGACGCATGGGAGGTGCAGGGCCGCGGCGAGCTGGCCCTCGCCATCCTGGTGGAGAACATGCGCCGAGAGGGCTTCGAGCTCACGGTCGGCAAGCCGCAGGTGGTCACCAGGACCGTCGACGGCAAGCTGCACGAGCCGTTCGAGCACCTGACGATCGATGCGCCCGAAGAGCACCTCGGCGCCATCACGCAGCTGCTCGCCGCCCGCAAGGGCCGCATGGAGACGATGACGAACCACGGCACCGGCTGGGTGCGCATGGAGTTCATCGTGCCGTCGCGCGGGCTCATCGGCTTCCGCACGGAGTTCCTGACCATCACGCGTGGCACCGGCATCGCCAACGCGATCTCGCACGGCTACGAGCCGTGGGCCGGCGCCATCGTCACGCGCGTCAACGGCTCGATCGTCGCCGACCGCGCCGGCGTCGCGACCCCCTTCGCGATGACCGCCCTGCAGGAGCGCATGTCGTTCTTCGTCGAGCCGACGCAGGAGGTCTACGAGGGCATGGTGGTCGGCGAGAACTCGCGGGCCGACGACATGGATGTCAACATCACGAAAGAGAAGCAGCTGACGAACATGCGTCAGTCGACCTCCGATGTGTTCGAGCGCATGACACCGTCGCGCAAGCTGACGCTCGAGGAGTGCCTCGAGTTCGCGCGCGAGGACGAGTGCGTCGAGGTGACGCCCGAGGTCGTGCGCATCCGCAAGGTGATCCTCGACCAGACGGAGCGCGCCCGCACCCTGTCGCGTCAGAAGAAGCAGGACGCGTAGCGATTCGCCTCACGGCGTGTCAACCCGACACCCCTCGTCGCGCGTCGCCAGAGTAGAGGCACAGGGTTACGCTGTGCCCGTTCATCTCGCACCGGAAACGAGGCACCATGAAGACCCTGCGCACCAGAACGCGCGTCCCGCTGACGATCGCCCTGGCCGGCGTCCTGCTGATCGGCTCTCCCGCGCTCGCGGGCTGCAGCCTCATCAACAACGTCGTCGGCAGCGTGAGTTCCGGCAACGTCCCCGAGGGGCTGACCGGCGCGCCGTCGGTGCCCAGCGACTTCCCGGGCGAGGTGCCGCTGATCGATGGCGACGTGGTCTTCGGGCTCTCGCTCGGCGATGAGGGCGAGAAGGCCTGGAACGTGAGCATCAACGTCTCGGGCGCGGAGGCCTTCGAGACCATCAAGGGCCAGCTCACCGACGCCGGATTCGAGTTCCAGGGTGTGTCGGACGGAGACTCCGCGACGAGCGGCGTGTTCCGCAAGGACGACCTCACGGTGCTCGTCGCGGTGGCGGCGGTCGACGGTGGCCAGTGGACGGCGAATTACACGGTGACGAACGCGGACACGGGCGCATGAGCGGCGGCATGCGGTTCTCGCGTCTCGGTGTCGCCCTGGTCGCGATCGCGCTCCTGCCCGCCGTCCTCACCGGCTGCTCGCTCCCGGGCGGCGGGGGCCAGACCGGTGACAACGGTGCCGCGACGTCGGGTCCCGCGCCCGATGAGAGCACGGGCACCGATGACGCCACCGACGGGGAGTTCACGATTCCCGCGACGTTCCCGGCCGACGAGGTACCGCTGATCGAGGGCGACGTCGCGTACTCGCAGGATCTCGGCACGGGCTGGGTGGTCTACATCCACCGCGACGACTTCCTCGGCGGCTACGACGAGGCCAAGGGCCTGCTGACCGGAGCGGGCTTCTCCGGCGACACCGTCAATCAGGACGACACCCAGGCGTTCGGGCAGTTCACCACCGACAAGTACACGGTCAACCTGACGGCCGGTGACGGCGCCGACCTCGGCGTCGGGCCGTCGGTCGCCTACACGGTGGTCGTGAACTAGCTCGTGAACCAGCGGTCCTGAGCCAAGTCTGTCTCAGGCGAACAGGGGGTCTCCGATGGAGGCCCCCTCTTTCGCGCCCGGCGGGATCGCGAAGATGGCCGACCCGACGTGCTTGATGTACTCGTTGAGGGCGTCGTGTCCCGCCAGGTTGCGCTGCACGGCGACGAACTGGGCGGGATCTCGCTGGAACGACAGGAGGAAGAGCCCGGCGTCCAGGCGGCCGAGTTCGTCGTTGCCGTCGACGAAGTTGTAGCCGCGGCGCAGCAGCCGTGCCCCGCCGGCGGCGGACGGATGGGCGAGGCGCACATGCGCGTCGTCCGCAATCCGCGGTGATCCGTCGTCGTCGGCCCTGTCGAAGTCGGGCTCGCTGAACTCCGTGCCTCCCGAGAGCGGGGCGCCCTCGCCCTTCTCGCGGCCGACGACACGCTGCTGCTCCTCGAGCCGCGTGCGGTCCCAGCTCTCGATCACCATCCGGATCTTGCGGGCCACCAGATAGCTGCCACCGGCCATCCAGCCGGGGCCGTCGGCCGAGTCCACCCAGACGTGCTCGGCGACGGCGTCCGTCTCCTCGGCCTTCACATTCGCGGTGCCGTCCTTGAATCCGAACAGGTTGCGCGGCGTCGCCTGGGTGGTCGAGGTGGATGCGGTGCGCCCGAATCCGAGCTGCGACCAGCGGATGGCGGCACGCCCGAACGCGATCCGGCTCAGGTTGCGGATCGCGTGCACCGCCACCTGGGGGTCGTCGGCGCACGCCTGGATGCAGAGGTCGCCGCCGCTCTGCTCCGGGCGCAGGGCGTCGCCGCTGAACCGGGGGAGGGGAGCCAGGGCGGCCGGAGCGCGCGACGCGATGCCGAAGCGGTCGGCACCGGACGCATCCCGGAACAACGTGGGGCCGAAACCGAAAGTGATCGTCAATCCGCTGGGCGGTAATCCGAGCGCCTCGCCGGTGTCTGCGGGGGGAGCGAGCGGCGATCCGCCCACCGCCCCGCCGTCGGTCACCTCGAGCCCCTGGGTCATCCGGGACGCCGCGAAGGTCCAGTCGGCCAGCAACTCGCGCAGATCGCCGGCGGTGGCGTCCGCGGCCAGGTCGAACGCGGCGAAGTGGAGGCGGTCTTGGGCCGGCGTCGTGATGCCGGCCTGGTGCGGGCCGAAGAACGGGTAGCTCGCGGCGGCGCCGGAGCCGCCCTGCGTCGCGATCGCGGTGGCCACCGTGGCCCCTCCGGCCCCGCCGAGGGCGATCCCGGCAGCGCCCGCGCCGGCCAGGCCGAGGAGGCCGCGCCGGCTCAGGCCCCGATCGGCCAGACCCTCCTCGTCGCTCGTCATCGCTGCGCCGTGGCCCGTCAGACGCCCAGGACCGTCGAGGTGAGCAGCGAGAGCGGCTCGGCGAGGGCGTTGACACCGTCGGAGAGCTCGCGGCGCTGAGCGTCGGTCACGGTGTCGTACGGCGTGAACCCGGCTTCGACGCTGCCGTACTGCGCGAGCAGCGCCTCCAGCCCGTCGAAGCGCTGCTGGATCTCGTCGGCCAGGTCGCTCCCCTCATCGCCCGCGGCGACGGCGATGGCCTTGACGTTGCCGAAGGCGACCGCGGCGCCTTGAACGTTCCCGGCGAAGTCGGTCAGGTCGGTGTGCGACCACCAGTCCTCTTCACCGGTGATCTTGCCGACGGCGACCTCGTCGAGGAGACTGATCGCGCCGTTGGAGATGTCCGCGAGCGTGATCGAGAAGTCGTCGGCATCGACCAGGTCGTAGAGCGCCTGCACGTCGGTGACGAGCTGCTCGGCGAGGGTTGCGCGCTCGTCGGGCGTCGAGGGTGCCCAATCCAAGAACGCGCTGGTTCCATCGGAGTTGAGCGAGCCGGCGGCGGGCGGCCAGAGGTCCTTCTCCATGCGGTGGAAGCCGGTCCATTCCAGGCCGGCAGCCACAGCATCCACCTCGCGGTAGTCGATCTTCGGGTCGAGATCGCCGAACGCCTCGGCGGTGGGCTCGATGCGCTCGTAGAAGACGCGGGTCGACGCGAACAGGTCGCGAGCGGTCTGGTCGTCGCCCGCGGCATAGGCATCGGCGAAGGCGGCCACGGCCGGGATCAGCTCGCCGGCCTGCGACTTCACGTAGCCGATGTAGTTCTCGACGGCCTCGTCGATCAACGCCTGCTCGCCGGAGCCGGGACCGGCCGCCTCACCCGTCACCGTGAATTCGGCGAGGCCGATCGGGGGGCCCGTCATCTGGAACTTGCACGCCGTGTAGTACGTGCCCGGCTCCAGCTGCACGGTGTAGCTCGTCGTGGCGTCCGGCACGACGTTCTCCTTCTCTCCCACGATGCGCAGCTTGTCGTCGCCCAGGATCTCGAACTCGTTGACGTCGCTGCCGGTGCTGATCAGCGCGAAGGTCACGTTGCCGGCGACCGCGGTCGCCGTGGACACCTCGCACGCGTCGTCGGTGATCCTCACCGTGATGGTGGCATCGCCGGGCTGAGCGTTCGGCACGCATCCGGTCAGGGCGAGCACGACCAGGGCGGTCGCGCCGGTCGCGCTCATGATCAGCGGACGGGGTCGGAAGGGCATGGGAATCCTGTTCTCGGCACGCATCGTGTCACGCGGCCGGCTGTGCAGTGGGGGTTGGCGACGCTCGCCGGGGCAGGCTCACCCGCAGGAAGAGGGCGAGCGTGATCGCCACATAGGCGATCCATACGACGACCTGGGCGATCGTCGGCTCGGCGGTGAAGTTGAAGACGCCGGCCAGCAGCGTTCCGTACCAGCTGGTCGGGGGTACGAGGGCGGCGAGGCTGTACGCCACGGCGGTGACACCGGGGATCACTCCTGCCTCCTGGAGGTCGTGGACGCCGTACGCGAGCACGCCCGCCGCGACGACGATCAGGAACACGCCGGTCCAGAAGAAGAACCGCGACAGGTTGATGCGCACCAGCCCGCGATAGATCAGGTACGAGATGACGACCGCGACCAGGATGCCGAGCACGGCACTGATCGTGCCGAGCACGGCGTCGGCGCCGGAGTTCACGCTCGCCCACACGAACAGGGCGGTCTCGATGCCCTCGCGGCCCACGCTGACGACGCCGAGCGTCACGAGGCCCAGCGCCGATCCGGTGACGGCGCGATCGACGCCCGCGCGCAGCTTGCTGCTGAGCCCGCGGGCGTGCCGCGCCATCCAGAACGTCATCCAGGTCACCATGCCGACCGCGACGATCGAGAGGCTGCCGCCCAGGATCTCCTGCGCCTGGAAGCTCAGGCCGTAGGGGCCGTAGGTCAGCAGCGCGCCCACGCCGAGCGACAGGACGATCGCGGCCGAGACGCCGATCCAGAGCTTCGGCAGCACGTCGGGGCGGCCGATCTTGTGGAGGTACGCGATCAGAATGCCGACGACGAGACCCGCTTCGAGGCCTTCACGCAGGCCGATCAGGACGTTCGCGAGCACGGGTTGCCTTCTGGAGGGATGCGACGGGAGCTCGTCACTTTGGTGAGGCTACCCTTACCCGGTAAACCCTAGCTTCCGCGCACTATCGTGTCCAGCGGAGGACCACGGCGTGAATACAGGTACTGACAGGGCGGCGATCATCACGATCGTTCTGGCCTCGCTCTTCGCATTCGTCATCGGGGTGGCCTCGGGCTTCATCACCACGTTCACGTACCAGGGCCTGCCCCCGTGGGGGCTCATCGCCGGCCTGGTCATCATCACCGCACTCGTGCTGGGGTTCCGACTCGTGTTCGCGAGCCGAGTGATCGGCGCTGCCGCGGCCCTCGGAGCCGTGGGCGCGACGGCCCTGCTCACACGGCCCGGCGCGGGCGGCACCGTGTTCGTGGTCGACGATCCGCTCGGCTACGCGTGGGCCATCGCGCCGGCGCTGCTCTCGGTCGTCGTGCTGGCGCTGCCCGCCCTCGCGGGGCGTCGTGAGGGGGCGTCGAGCCGATCTAGGATGGATACGTGACCTACGTCATCGCCCTTCCCTGCGTCGATCTGAAGGATCGTGCGTGCATCGACGAGTGCCCCGTCGACTGCATCTACGAGGGCGATCGCATGCTGTACATCCACCCCGACGAGTGCGTGGACTGCGGCGCCTGCGAGCCGGTCTGCCCCGTCGAGGCGATCTACTACGAAGACGACCTGCCCGAGGTCTGGGCCGACTACTACAAGGCCAATGTCGAGTTCTTCGACGAGGTCGGCATCGGGTCGCCGGGCGGCGCTGCCAAGGTCGGCGTGGTCGCCGGTGATCACCCGATCGTCGCCGCCGTCCCGCCGCAGTCGCACTGACCCGGTCGCGCCCCCGCTGCCCCGACGATCGTGCCTCTCGCCCTCCCCGACTTCC
>JBDSKH010000163.1:0-7592 GCA_039917005.1 Pseudolysinimonas sp. | reverse complement strand
GGCACGCTCGTCGAACGAGCGGGCGGCGTCGGCGACCAGGAGCTCGAGCGCGTCGAGACGGGCGACGAGCGCCACCAGTGCCGTCGCACCGGGGGGCTGGCTGCCGATGCTCTTGCGGGCCGCCGCGCGCACATACCGGCGCGCGGTCTCCACGGCGCTACGCGCCATCCCGAGCCAGACGCCGGCCCAGAGCACGTGGGAGACGGGGAGCATGGTCTCGGCCGAGATCTCCTCGTAGGGCGTCGGCACGAGCCGGTCGGCCGGGATGTCGGCGGTCAGACGGTACCCGAAGCTGCTGGTGCCGCGGAGTCCGAGGGTGTCCCAGGTGCCGGTGCGCTCGAGATCGAGGTCTGCCCGGTCGCAGGCGACGAGCACCTGGTCGCCCGGCGCGCTGTCGGCGTCGCGGCGCGCCGTGACGAGAACCAGATCGGCCTCTGCGCCATAGGAGATGACCGGGGCGTTCTTGGTCAGGTGGATGCGGTCGCCGACCGGTTCGACGAAGCACGAGCTGGATCGCACGTCGCCGCCGATCCCGATCTCCGTCGTCGCGGAGGCGAGAAGCAGTTGCTCCCGCGCGATGCGCTGGGCGAGGGCGGCGAGGGCGGGCGATCCGCCCGAGTGGCGGGTGAGGCTCAGCACCTGGCTGTGGTGCATGGCGAAGACCATGCCGGTCGAGGAGCAGGCGGCTCCGAGCAGTGCCGCGATACCGGCCAGCGCGGTCAGGGGGAGCCCTTCGCCTCCGAGCTCGACGGGGACGGAAGCGCTCAGCAGCCGTGCCTCGGCGAGGGCGGCGACGGCCTCCGCCGGGAAGCGCGCGGCGACGTCGACCTCGTCCGCGTGGGCGGCGGCGACCTCGGCCGCTCTAGCCGTGCGGGACTCGATGTCGGCCCCGGCGAGTGCTGCGGCGCGGGCGCTCATGCCGCCGGCTCCAGCAGGCCGGTCACGGCATCCCGGATCGTCGCGATGGTGCAGAAGGTGTGCTTCGTCAGCAGCGCATCGGGGAACTCGATGTCGAATGCGTCCTCGAGCGCGAGCATCACGTTGACGCTGGCGTGCGAGGTCATGCCCGCCGCGTAGAGGTCGCCGGCCTCGGCGAGCCCGTCCGCGGGTTCGCGGAGCTTGGCGTGGGCGGACAGCACGGCACGAATTCGCTCGTCGGTCACGTCGCGGATCCCTTCCTCGGATTTGCGCTCATCGGTGGCGGTATCGGCGCTCATGCGGCGCTCGCCGGGATCGCGGCGGCGACCGCCATCGCGACGCCCCCGTCGTGGCTGAGGGAGATGTCGACGCGCGAGATCCCCTGGCGCTCTGCCATCTCCTGCGCGGACCCGCTGAGCACGACGTACGGGACGCCGTTCCCGCCGGTGCGGACCTCGATCGACTTCCATGGCACGGATGCCATGCTCGGCACCTGCAGCACCTTGAGTACCGCCTCCTTGGCGGCGAACCGCCCGGCGAGGCGCTCGAGCGACATCGGGCCGGCGGTCTGCTCGCGCTCCACCGTCGTGAAGACGCGCGACAGATAGCGCTCGCCGAAGAGCTCGATGCTGGCCGCGATCTCGGAGATCGGGTGGACGTCGCAGCCGATGCGGATGCTGGGGGCGTGTCTCGGCGCGGCGCGTTGGGGGGTGCGCGACATGGGGTTTCCTTCGGGTGACGGGTGACCCGTAAACAACCTAGGGACGGGGCGACGCCACGTCGCCGGGGCCGCCGACCGAAGCGGGGGATGAACCGCAGGGTTAACGATCCGCTGTGGAAAGCTGACTGCGTGCCCCGACTGAGCGTCCTCATCCCGGCGCGCAATGCCGCGGGAACGATCGAAGCCGCCCTGCGTTCGACCCTCCGTGCCCTCCCCGGCGACGCCGAGATCCTGGTGCTCGACGATGCGTCGAGCGATCGCACGCCCGAGCTGGTCCGCGGTGTCGGAGATCGACGGGTCAAGCTCACCGTCGCCCCCGAGAACCTCGGGGTCGCCCGTGCGCTCGTCCAGCTGCTCGATCAGGCGGAAGGCGGCCTCGTAGCCCGCATGGACGCGGACGACGTCTGCCTCCCCGGCCGCTTCACCGCTCAGCTCGCTGCCGTCGAGCGGGGTGCCGACATCGTCTTCTCGACCTTCCAGGTCATCGGTGCCGGGCTGCGGCTCCCCGCCCTGCCCGTCGGCCTCGGGAGCGAAGCCGCCAGGCTCGCCCTGCTGCTCGACTGCCCCTATCCGCACTCCACCGCCCTCGCCCGGCGCAGCGTGCTCGTCGCGGCCGGCGGTTACCGGGTCTCCGTCGCCGAGGACTACGACCTCTGGATGCGCACTGCCGCCTCCGGTGCCCGCATCGTCCGGCTCGCCCGCCCCGGCATCCTGCTGCGGGTCAGCTCCGGGCAGCTCACCGCCGATCCCGGATACCGCGACCGGCTCGCCGCCGATCCTCTCGTCGCCGAGTCCTACCGTGGGCTCGCCCACGAGCTGTGGGGCGTCGACGCGACTCCGTGGCTGCGCGAGTTGTCGTTCATGCGCACGCGCCCATTGAGCCCCGTAGGGAAGGGTCTTCTCGAGCCATTCATCCATCGGTTCGTCGCCTCACTGCACGATCTCGGCCCGCTGGAGCGCTGGTTCCTGACCCGGCGTGCCCGCCAGGAGCTCGGGATCCGGGCTCGCTGAACCCGGCGCCGGCACGCGTGACGGGAGCCCCGCCGCCAGGCTCGCCGCGAGACCGATCCAGATGACCGGCATCGACAGGTCCGGCACGGCGATGACACCCGACACCAGGATGCCGAGAAGCGCCCAGCCGGCCGGTGCAGCGAGCGGGGTGCGGGCCGCGGCACGCAGCGCGGCGATCACGAGGGCGATGAGCAGCACCGTCCCGACGAACCCGAGGCAGCTCAGCACGAGGAAGAACAGGCTGGAGGGCCGGTGGCTTCCGAGCCCCGCCCCGAGCCCGAACGTCTCCTGGAAGATCTGCCACGACCGTTGGTTCGCCAGGCCGCGGGCGAGGTAGCTGAACGACGACGCCTTGCGCTCGGCCGAGCCGATCGTGAGCTCGTAGAGGGCGGGTAGCTGGGTGAGACCCGCCGCCAGCACGAGCGTCGACGTGATGATGGCCCACGGGCGCACGCCGAACTGCGGGGAGCGCAGTTGCCGCACGAGCAGAACCGCCGCCGCTGCCGCCGCGACGATGACGAGCCCGAGCAGTGCCGTGCCCGATCCGTTCGCGACGAATTCGATCCCGACCAGCACGAGGGCGATCAGCGCGACGACCTTGGCGCGCGCTCCCGGCCGGATGAGCAGCCGCGCGCCGAAGTAGGAGGCGGCCGCGACGAGGTAGAGCCCCAGCACCGACGGCTCGTAGAACGTCCCCGACAGCCGCTCGGGCGTGGCATATGCGTATCCCGGCATGTTCTGCAGCATTTGGTGCGGCCAAACCGGCTCGGCGACCATCCGCACCGCCCCGAGCACGAGCGAGACCCACAGGGCACTCCCCAGCAGTCGGGTGTCGACCGGGAAGAGCCGACCCGCCAGCAGCAGGAACAGCACGCCCAGCGTGAGATATCCCAGCTGGGCGATGTTGCCGAGTGAGGGCTCCAGGACCGAGAGGTTGCCGACCTGGTTGTCGACTCCGAGGGCCGGATCGAACACCCGCATGCCCGCGAAGATGCGCGGCCCTGCGATCGTGATGACGGCGGCCCAGACCACCAGCGCTACGGCGATGGCGTCCGACGCGAAGCGGCCGGATGGTGGACCGTCCCGCCGTCGACGGGCGGCGGCCATGAGCAGCTGCGGCGCGCACAGCACGGCGAGTTCGATGATGGCCAGGTAGAAGAGTGGGAAGCCGTTGCCGTCGACGACGATCGCGGCCGTCTGCGGGAACGCGACGGTCGCGCCCACCGCGAGCTGGGTCCAGCGCCGCGCGACCACCCAGACGGCGGCGATCAGGACGACCGTGACGATGCCGAGGACGGTCACCGGACCGCCCCCTCGACAGCCTCCCGGTCGCGCACGCCGATGCGGCGAGCCGGGATGCCGGCCCAGATCTCGTAGGGACGGGTCGACTGCCGCAGCACGGCGTTGGCGCCGACGATGGTCCCCTCCGCGACGATGAGCTCCTGCCCGGACTCGTAGAGCACCTTGGAGCCCGCGCCCAGCGTGACGTCGTCGCCGATGACGACGCGGCCGCCGAGGTGGGCGACCTTCGCGGGCGGGATCCAGGAGTCGGAGCGTCCGATGACCACGCCGGGCATCAGGATGACGTTGCGGCCCATGCGCGTCGCGGCATGCACGACGAGCCCCACGGCTCCGTGTGCGAGTTCGATGGGCCCGTCCCATTCGACCCCGCGCGGGAACTCGACCCCGAGCTGCTTGAGCCAGAGGTACGCGACCCGGCCGATGATGCGGCGGCGGGTGACGCGGAGGAGGCGATCCTGCAGGCTCATGCCAGCTGCCCCGCCCGGGCGGCCACGCCGGCAGCGTCCGCGCCCGCTTCGGCGTAGATCGCGAGCACGCGCTCGCCGTGCACATCGAAGTCCAGATCGCGAGCGCGCTCACGGGCACCTGCGGCGAGCCGGGATCGCAGCGCCGGGTCGAGCAGCCGCACCATGCCCGCGCGGATCGCCACGGCATCGGGAGTCACCAGAATGCCGCTGACGTCCGGCTCGACGACCGGCGGTGCCGCGACCGTCGTGCTGAGGATCGGCAACCCGGCGAGCACGCCCTCGGCGGCCGCGAGCTGGAAGTTCTCCGGCCAGATGGAGGGGATCACGAGGGCCGACACCGAGGCGAGGGCTGCGCGTCGCGCCGGGGCGTCCAGCCAGCCGAGCTTGCGGACGCGCCCGGATGCCGCGGCAGCATCGACTGCGGCCTCACGCGGTCCCGACCCGGCGATCCAGAGCTCGGCGCCGGGGATGCCATCGCCCCAGGCGTCGAGCAGGAGGTCCACGCCCTTGGTGTCGATGAGCTTTCCGAGGAAGAGGAACACGACGGGCTGCTGCGCCTCGTCGCGCGGGCCCGCCGGCGCACCGATGGCATCCGCACCCAGCCGCCACCCGTGCGGCAGCACGGTGGTGTGCGCCCGCGGCCGCAGTCCCCAGCGCTCGTGCTTCTGGCGCAGGCGCGCGCTCGGATAGACCAGGTGCGTCGACGCGATCGCCCGGTTCACCAGCAGGGTCCGCAGCCGTTGGACCAGAGGCGGCCGAGACGCTTCGGCCCCACGGCGCAGCAGCGTCGTGCTGGTGTCGACCAGGGCGTAGTCGTGCACCGTGAACACCACCGGGGCAGCGGTCGATCGCAGCAGGGCGGCGCCGAACCCGGCGACGCGATGAACGTGCACGAGATCCCAGTCCTCGGCCAGAACCCGCCGCACCGGCCGCGGTGCGCGCAGCGTGCCCAGCACATCCAGCGCGTGGAAGAGCACGGCGGCCGGACGCGAGCCTTTGCGATCGGGCGGGTACGGGCGTGCAGACGGCACCACCCGGACCCCGATGCCCTCGGCCTCGAGCTGCGCGGACACGTCGGGGGAGATCCATCCCGTGATCAACGTGACCTCGTGCCCCTGGTCGCGCAGCCACCGGCTCAGCTCCAGGCAGTACTGCTCGGCGCCGCCGAGCGGGGCGAGCAGCGAGCTGACGAACTGGGCGACCCTCACGGCAGAAGCTCCGGCCGCACCGGGACGGGCGCGTCAGTCGCGAGTCCGAGCAGGATGGCGGCGGTCCGGTCCCAGGAGAACCGTTCGACGTTGCGATGCCCGTGCGCGATGAGCCGGCGACGCTCGGCCGGGACGAGCTCGCGGACCCGCGCGACCGCGTCCTCGGGGCGCGACGGGTCGAAGTACAGCGCGCCTCGGCCCGCCACCTCGGGGATGGAGGTGGCGTCCGACGCGACGACCGGGCAGCCCAGCGCCTGCGCCTCGACGACCGGCAGGCCGAACCCCTCGTACAGCGACGGGAAGACCAGGGCGCGGGCGTTCCGCAGCAGCAGGGCAAGCTCGCCGTCGCTCAGGCGCCCCGCGAGGTGAACGCCCGGGGCGTTCAGCGGCGCCTCGCCGGCGAAGACGCGCCGGGCTCCGGCGGCACCGACCACGACGACGGGGATGCCGGCGGCGGCGAGCGCGCGTGTCACGGGCCCGAGGTTCTTGCTCGGCGTGAGGGTCCCGACGCACAGCACGTAGTCGTCGGTGGTGCGGGCGGCCAACTCGGTCCCGAGCGTGAGCTCGGCGGCGTCGGCGCGCGCCTCGAACGCGTGCTCGTGACCGTTGGGCGCGAGAGCGAACCGGGCGGGGTCGACCCCGAGCACCTCGCCGAGCTCGCCCCGGCTGAACTCCGACACCGTGGCGAGGTGGCGTGCTCGCCGCGCGAGCACCCGGTAGAGCAGCGAATACCAGAGCACGAACCGGCGCGAGAACGTACGGGGGAACCGCGCCGGCGTCACGTCGTGCATGACCACGAGCTGGTCGCGCTTGAGCATGGGGGCCGGTCCGGCGAAGTTCAGCAGCATCGCGCCACGGGCGAGCCACGGCAACGAGAGCTGCTCGAACACGATGCCGCGAAGGCGCGAGCGCACGACGCGCCCGGCGGGCAGCCAGTCGGGCAGCTCGGCGTCGCGCGGCACGACGACACGCGAGGCGGGGTCGAGGTCGAGCACGCGTCGTGCCACCTCGCCGGCGTAGCGCTGCATGCCGCTCGCCTGGGCGCTGAGCCACTTGCCGTTGACGAGCACCGGCTGCCTCGACCCGCCGGCGTAGGCGGAACGCAGCGTCGCGGCCTGCCGTTCCGGCGTGTTCCCGGCGAGCACGCGCTGCCAGGCCGCGATGTTGCGCTGCCGGGCGGCCTCGCCTCCGCGCAGCAGCTCTTGGGCCGCGAGGGCCATGTCGACCGGCGTCGTGACGCCGGGGGTCGCGGTCGCGCCGGCGAGCGCGGGCACGTCCCTAGCGATGACCGGGACGCCCAGCTCGAGCGCCTCCAGGATCGCGATCGGGAAGCCCTCCCAGCGCGCGGTGTGCAGGTAGACACCGGCACCGCCGAGGGCGCAATGCGCATCGAACGACGAGAGCCAGCCGCTGACCGGGATCCCGATCCGTTCGAGTCGGGCGCGCGCGATCGCGTCGTCGCCGTCGCCGATCCAGCGGGCGTCGAGACCGGGCTGCCCGTTGCGCCGCATGTGCAGCACGGCCGCGCGATAGAAGTCCGGGTCCTTCTGAGCGCCGATGCGGCCCACCGTCACGACACGGTTCGGTTCCCGGTGCTCGAGCATCGCGAGCGCGGGGACCCGCGCGACGTTGGGTACGTGGATGACGCGGGCGCCGCCCCGGCGAGCGAGCCGCACGGCGGAGCGAGCCTCTCCGGGTGAGCAGGCGGCGAAGGTGTCCGTGTTGCGAGCGAGCACGCGCTCGGCTGCCCGCACCAGCATCCGGGTCACGGGTGACAGGTCGCGGCGCTCGAAGGCGAAGCAGTGCGGGCTGTAGACGAGACGGCGGTCGGGGCGGGTTCGCAGAGTGGTGCGCACGAAGATGCCGGCGTAGGACGAGTGCGCGTGCACCACATCCGGCTGCACGGCGGCGACGCCGCGGCGGATCGTGGCACGGGCCGCGCGCGCCCCCGCGGGCAGCACGGCG
>JBDSKH010000162.1:0-7536 GCA_039917005.1 Pseudolysinimonas sp. | reverse complement strand
CGCCAAGGCGATCGTCACGGAGGCCGAGGCCCGAGCCGCAGCCCTGCTGGGCGACGCCGAGGGCCGCCTGACCCAGATCCGCTCCGAGCGTGAGTCGGTCGCCGGCTACATCGAGAACCTGCGCGGGGTGCTCGCCCAGGCCGAGACCATCGCTGCCGACCACGGCTTCCCGACCAGCCCGCCTGACGACACCGTCGAGGTGGCGACGCAGCAGGCCGCCGAGCCTGCCGAGCAGCCTGACGAGCAGCCTGACGAGCAGACCGCCGACGAGGCCGACGAAGACGAAGAGGCGCGCGAGCGCGAGCACGCGAACTGACGCCTGCCTCTCCGATAACCTTCAGGTACCAGTGACCGAAGGGGCAGCACAGCCGTGAAGATTCAGAACGCGTTCCGGCTCGGCCTCTTCGGGGGCCTGGGCGTGCTCGTCGCCGTCGCGATCGGCGGCGGGTTCACCGTGCTCGGCCCGATCATCACCTACGTCGGAGCCGCCCTCTTCCTCGCCCTCGGCATCGATCCGGCCGTCTCGTGGCTCGAGCGCCACAATCTGCCCCGCTGGCTCGCCATCCTGATCGTGCTCGTCGGCATCCTGGCCGTTTTCGCCGGGCTGGTGCTCGCCATCATCCCGGTCATCGCCGATCAGGTGGGCACGCTGATCCAGCAGGCGCCCGACATCATCGACGCCGTGGTCAAAGAGAAGGCCATCGAGAACTGGTGGAACAACACGCTGCCGTGGCTCGCCTACGACGATGTCGTGAAGAACGTGACCGAGTTCTTCAACGACAACCTCGGCAACATCACCTCCGGCGTCTTCACCACGGTCCTGACCATCGCGACCGGCGCCTTCGGCGGCGTCATCGTGCTGATCCTCACCCTCTACTTCGTGGCGTCACTGGCGAGCATCAAGCGCGGCCTGTACCAGCTGGTGCCGGCCACCAAGCGCGAGAAGTTCATCGACATCGCCGAGCAGATCTCGGAAGCCGTCGGAAAGTACGTTCGGGGGCAGGTGCTGCTCGGCCTCTGCAACGGCGTCCTGACGCTGATCTTCCTGACCCTGCTGGGCTGGATCCTCGGCGACCCGATCGAGTACTCGGCGCTGTTCGCGTTCCTCGCCTTCCTGTTCTCGCTCGTCCCGCTGGTCGGAACGATCAGCGGCGCGGTGCTCATCAGCCTCGGCATCTGGGCGTTCGAGCCCTGGCCCGCCGTGCTCATCGTCGTGATCTACTACCTCGTCTACATGCAGATCGAGGCGTACGTGCTCAGCCCGACGATCATGAAGCGCGCGGTCAAGGTGCCCGGCGTGGTCGTCGTGGTCGCGGCGCTCGCGGGCGGCACCCTGCTCGGAATCCTGGGAGCCCTCATCGCCATCCCGGTGGCTGCGGCGATCCTGCTGATCATCAAGCAGGTCATCGTGCCGCGGCAGAACGAGCTCTAGCCGCGCACCACCGGAAGGCCGGCGGCCATCCACTCGACGATTCCGCCGTCGACGTTGATGGCGTCGTAGCCCTCCTGCTCGAGGAACGCGACGACGCGCGCGCTGCGGCCGCCGGAGTGGCACAGCACGTAGATCGGCTGGCCCGGCAGCTCGTCGAGGTGATCGGGGAGCGTGCTCATCGGCATCGGCTGAGCACGGTCGGTGCGCACGATCGCCAGCTCGTCGGGTTCGCGCACGTCGATCAGGGCGACGGCGACCCCGAGCGCATCGAACTCGGCGGGGGTGACGGACTTCATGGGATGCAGTCTTTCACGCGCGCTCGAGGGTTACGTTTCTCAGGCCTGCCATACGGTGGGCAGCGGAAGCGCGGCCGGATTGAGCCGCGCGACGATCTCGGTCAGCACGCGGTAGGTCTGCTTCTCGCCCACCCACAGGTGCTTGCCGCCCTCGACCGCCACGAGCTCGGCCTGCGGGACGGACGAGAATCGCTGCCGCGCCTCGTCTGGCCGCAGGTAGTCGTCGAGCTCGGGGATGATCGGCACCAGCGGAACGCCGGCCTCGCCCCACGCGGCGATCTCGCCGGGCGTCGTGCGGTGCAGCGGCGGCGACAGCAGGATGGCGCCCGCGATCGGATGCTGCAGCGCGTACTTGAGGGCGATCTCGGTGCCGAACGACCAGCCCAGCACCCATGGCGACGGAAGGCCGCGCTCGGCGACGAACGCCATCGCGGCAGCGAGATCGCGCCGCTCGTCGACGGCGTCGCCGAACTCGCCCTGTGACGTGCCGCGCGGCGAGGTCGTTCCTCGCGTGTTGAAGCGCAGCACCGCGAGCTGCGCGAGGGCAGGAAGGCGCGCGGCGGCCTTGCGCAGGATGTGCGAGTCCATGAACCCGCCGTGCGTGGGGAGCGGGTGCAGGCAGACGAGCGTCGCGACCGGGACGCCCTCGAGCGGCGACGCGAGCTCGCCCACGAGGGTGAAGCCGTCATCCGTGTGCAGCTCGATGTCCTCGCGCTGCGCGGGTAACTCGACGCTGCCCGAGATCTCGAGTTCGCTCATGTGCGGATTCTCCAGCAGTGCGAGTGCCAATGCCGGCGCCCCGCCAGATCGTCGGCCTCGCCCATGAGCCCGTCGGCGCGCCACGCCACGACATGTGCCGTTCCGGGGGCGATATCGAGGGCGCATCCGGGGCAGGTGTACGCCTTGGTCGCTGCGCTCGCCCCGTGCGGCTGGACGTTCCACAGCCCGTCGCGCTTCGATTCGACGCGGAGCCGGCCGAGCACGGCGCGCTCGAGGTCGAGCTCCGGGACCTCGTCGCCGGGCGCCCGGCGGCGCGGGCGATTCGATCGAGGCATGGTCCCAGCCTAGATCGCTATTGCAGGCGGCCGCCCGTGTCCATCTGCTCGAGGCGGGCCTCTTCGAGGTCGAGGAGCGACTGGGCACGCGTGAGGATGCGCGACGGGTACGCTCCGCGCGACCGTGCCTCGAGCAGCACGGCGCGCTCGGCCTGCAGCACCTCGCGTCGCAGGTCGCGGTACTGCTGGTGCGGCGACTCCAGGATGCCGTCGTCGCTCTCCGCGTGCTCCGCGCGCTCCCAGGCGGCCTGCGAGGCCAGCAGGGTGTCCTGCCGCACCCGCTCGAGCACCGCCCAGTCCACCTTCTGCCCCTGCGGCAGCTCGAACTCGGGATTCTCGAGCACCTCGATCCCCGCCGACGCCATCTCGTCGAGAAGCTCGGCGAGCTCGCGGCGGTCGGCGACACGGTCGCTGCCGCGCACCTTCGTCAGCCGGATCACGAGCGGCAGCGTGCCGCCCTGCAGCAGAAGCGTGACGATCGCCACCGTGAAGGCGATGAGAACCAGCTGCTCGTAGTACGGGGTCTCCTTCGGCAGCGACTGCGCGGCCGCGAGGGTTACCACGCCGCGCATCCCGGCCCAGCCGATCACGATGGTGCCGCGAGCGCTCAGACCCTCGTCCTGCAGCACCGCGATGTCGTTCTGCCGGCGATCGACGGCGCGGTCGACTCGGGCGCGGCGCTTCTCGAAACGCTCCGTTCCGCCGCGGTTCGCCCGCATCCGGTCGGCGAACGCCCCGATGCGCGACCGTTGCGAGATCGCCCGGCGTTCACCGCGGCGGATCGCCGCGAGAAGCGGCCAGACGAACAGGAAGCGCAGCGCCATCAGAATGCCCGCCGCGAGCAGCCCGAGCAGAACCGCCTGGTGCACCGGCAGCTCCTCGGCGTGCACGCCCTGAACGATGCCGGCCAGCTGCGCACCCATCAGCAGGAAGACGCCGTTCTCGAGCACGAACTGCAGCGTGCGCCAGTTGAAGCGCTCGGCGATGCGGGACTGCGGGGAGAAATGCGCGCTGCGATGCCCGCTGTAGAGACCGGCGACGACGACGGCGATGACGCCAGAGGTGTGGATCTCCTCCGCGGGGATGTAGGCGATGAAGGGCACCCCGAACGAGATCGCCGTGTCGAGGATCGGGTCTTCGAGCTTGCGCCGCACGAACACCGACACGATGCCGACCACGAGCCCGATCGCGCCGGCGACGATCACGGCGTAGAGGAAGTCGCCCGCCGCCCCCCACGGATTGAACTCACCGGATGCGGCGAGGGCCGAGGCGGCGATGGCCGTTCGCAGCAGCACGAGCGCGGTCGCGTCGTTGACCAGCCCCTCCCCCTCGAGGATCGACACGAGCCGCGGCGGCAGCCCGAGCCGCTTGGCGATGGATGTCGCGGCGACCACGTCGGTCGGGCTGATGACCGCGCCGAGCGCGATCGCCGCTCCGAGGTTCAGGTCGTCGAGCAGCGCGAAGAGCACCAACCCGGTGACCAGGGCGCTCACCACGACGAGCAGTACCGAGAGCGCCGAGATGCTGGCGAAGTTGCGGCGGAAGTCGACCACCGGAACGTTGAGCGCCGCTGCGTAGAGGAGGGGCGGAAGCACGCCCATCAGGATGATCTCGGGCTCGATGTGGATCTCGGGGACACCGGGGATGAAGCTGTAGCCGACGCCGATCACGACCAGGAGCAGCGGAGCCGCGATCCCGAGCCGCCGCGAGAACGCCGCCGCGACGACCACGACCACGACACCGAAAACGGCGACGAGGGCGTAGTCCATGCTCCAGGATACCGGGCGGGGGTTTCGAGATGCGTGCCGTCGGCGCGGTCCTCACCCGGCGAGGAAGGTCAGTACCAGCCCTTGAGCTCCGAATGCGCCCAGGCGCCGCATGGGGTCTGATATCGCCCGGAGATGTAGCCGAGGCCCCAGGTGATCTGGGTGACCGGATTCGTCTGCCAGTCGGCGGCCACCGTCGCCATCTTGTCGCCCGGCAGCGCCTGCGGGATGCCGTAGGCCCCGCTCGTGGGATTCTGCGCGTAGACGTTCCAGTGCGACTCGCGGTTCCAGAGGGCGACGAGGCAGTCGTACTCGTTGGTGTCCCATCCGCGCGCCATGACCATCTCGTAGGCGATCGCCTGGGCGGTGCCGGGGTCGGGAACGCCCGTCGCGGGAGCCGTGTTCTTGGGCGGGTCGGTCACGGTGTAGTCACCGCGGGCGCCCGCGACGTCGCGTTCACCCGCGACGACGATCGACTGGCTGCCGGCCGGGGCATTCGGCGTCTGGGCCTCTGCCTCGGCGCTCGGGATGGGCGGGATCGCCGTGACGAGCACGAATGCGAGTGTCGTGACCGAGGCGAAAACGGGCAGCGACCATGGCGCCCGCACGTGCCTCTCGACGATGGCCACCTGCGTGCGCGGCTCTGCTGGCGTCCCCCGACGTCGATACCCGCTCACAGTTGCCACAGTGTAGCCGCGACTCCTGGCATTACCCAGAACCCAGAAGTGGGCGCGGCGGTTCGGCTCAGCGGACCGCGAGCATCACGTTCACGACGCTGTCGAGCACCATGTCGACCTGCGTCTCCTGGTACCCCCCGCGCTGGCCCTTGAAGACCGCGGTGCGGATGTCGTCGACGCTGATCGGACGGCCGGCCTGGAAATAGGCCGCGACGCGGTCCGTCAGCATGTCGACGTCACGCACCGAGTAGCCGAGAGTGAAGGCGCCGACGCGCTTGAAGCGCCGTCCGCGCGGTCGCACCACGCGATCCAGGATCACCTGCGCCATGCCGCGCGCCTCGGCGTACCAGGCCTGATCGCCGCCGGTACGGAACGCGCTGTCGCGCTCCTTGACCGCGAAGGCGTCTTCGAGGCGCTCGAGGGCGGCGTCGACATGCGTGGCCGAGTAGCCGCGCTTGCGCATCGCGAACGCCTGCTGGCGGATGGTCTCTGCCGTCACGATCGTCGTCTCGCCCGGCTGGGCGTGGTACGCGCGACGGGCGTCTTCGAGGAAGTCCTCGACCTGATCGACGTCGTAACCGAGCTTGCGCGCTCGCGGAAAGGTCGTACTCACCTGAGCAATGCTACCTGCGGGAGTCGGGCACCCCGGTCAGGCGGGCACCCGCCCGCCGTCAGGCGCTGACGCCGATGTACTTCACCTCGAGGAACTCGAGGATGCCCTCCGAGCCGCCCTCCCGGCCGAGTCCGCTCTGCTTCATGCCGCCGAACGGCGCGGCGGGGTCGCTGATGACACCGCGGTTGACCGCCACCATCCCGGCGTCGATGCGGCCGGCGACGCGCAGGGCGAGCGCCTCCTCACCGAACACGTACGCGATGAGGCCGTAGATGGTGTCGTTCGCCATCCGCACGGCGTCGTCTATGTCGTCGAACGACACGATGGCGGTGACGGGCCCGAAGATCTCCGTCTGGTTGATCGTCGAGCCGTGGGCGACATCCGTGAGCAGTGTGGGCGGGTAGAACGCGCCGGGATCGATCTTCGCGCCGCCGAGCTCGACCTTCGCGCCCTCGGAGACCGCGGTGTCGACCAGGTCAGCCACTTTGTCGCGCTCCTTCAGCGAGACCAGAGCGCCCAGCCCGTTGTCACGGTCCAGGCCGGAGCCGGTCCTGACCGCCGTGAGCTTCGCCGTCATCTTCTCGACGAAGGCGTCGTGCAGCGAACTGTGCACGTAGAGCCGGTTGGCCGCCGTGCAGGCCGAGCCGCCGTTGCGCATCTTCGCGAGCATCGTGCCCTCGACCGCGAGATCGAGGTCGGCACCGGGAAGCACGAGCAGCGGGGCGTTGCCACCGAGCTCCATCGACGTGTTCATGATGGTCGCCGATGCCTGCTCCAGGAGCACCCGCCCGACCTCGGTCGAGCCCGTGAACGACAGCTTGCGCACGGCGGGATGTTTCATCATCGCCGCGACGGACGGCCCGGCCGGCACCGGGGTGACCAGGTTCACCACGCCGGCGGGCAGCCCTGCGCGGCTGAGGACGTCGACCATGTACGCGGCCGTGAGCGGGGTCTCGGATGCCGGCTTCAGCACGGTCGTGCACCCGGCGGCGAGCGCGGGCGCGAGCTTTCGAGTGGCCATGGCGGCCGGGAAGTTCCAGGGCGTGATGAGCAGCGCGACGCCGATCGGCTGATGCGTGATGAAGATGCGCTTGTCGCCCGCAGGCGAGACGGTGTACTCGCCGGGGATGCGGACCGCCTCTTCAGAGAACCAGCGGAAGAACTCGGTCGCGTATCCGGCCTCGGCCATCGCGTCGGTCCACGATTTGCCGTTCTCGCGGACCATGATCTCGGCGAAGATCTCCTTCTCGGCGGTCAGGATCTCGAAAGCCTTGCGCAAGATCTCGCCGCGCACGCGCGGGGCGGTCGCCGCCCATCCGGGAAGCGCCTTCTCGGCCGCGTCCACCGCCGCGAGGCAGTCGGCCTCACTGGCGATCGCGAACTCGGTGATGGTGCTGTTGTCGGAGGGATCGGTGACGGGGAAGCGCTCCCCTGTCGAGCCCGCTCGCCAGGTGCCGTCGATGAACAGGTCGGCGAAGTACTGCATGGTGGTGCCTTTCGCGTGGTGCTCGGTGGCGGGAGCTGGTTGTCAGGTGTCAGGTTGCGATGAGGTAGATCACGTACGCCACGACCGCGCTCGGGAGGATCGAATCGAGCCGGTCGAGGAAACCGCCGTGGCCCGGGAGCCAGGTGGAGATGTCTTTGATGCCGAGATCGCGCTTGATGAGCGACTCGGTGAGATCGCCTGCCGTTCCGAC
>JBDSKH010000161.1:0-5107 GCA_039917005.1 Pseudolysinimonas sp. | reverse complement strand
ACCTTGCCGGCGAAGATGCCGCGCACCCCGGGCCGCAACTCTGCCGCACGCCACTTCTGATTGAAGAACGTGAGCGTCAGGAAGCCCCGGCCGTCGGTGATCGACACCTCCAGCAGCGACCCGCGCTTTGCGCGCATCGGCCGCTCGACCGCGCTGCGCACCTCGGCGACGATCGTCACGCTCTCATCCACCACCAGCTCGGTCAGCGAGGTCAGCTCACCGCGGCGCGCGTACCGCCGGGGGTAGTGACCCAGGAACTCGCCCACCGTCTGGTAGCCGAAAGCCTTGGTGATCGCCTGCCCCGTACGACCGCCGAGCGCGGTCGAGAGCTTGCCATCGAGTGGGGATGTCACGGTCCGAGCGTAGCTACAGCCACCCGCGGCGTTTGAAGACGATGAAGAGCACCACACTCGACACCAGCATCGCGGCGAGCGCGGCCGGATAGCCCCACGGCTGATGCAGCTCTGGCATGAAGTCGAAGTTCATGCCGTAGATCGACCCGATCAGCGACGGTGCGAACAGGATGGCGGCCCACCCGGATATCTTGCGGGTCTGGTCGGCCTGCCGGTTGCTCGCCTCCGAGAGGCCCCGCGCCTCCTCGGTCTGGCGCTGCCCGACGAGCGACGAGTTCACCGCGAGGATGTCGCGCAGCAGCACCCGGAACTCCTCGACCCGCTCCTTCGCCTGCACGACGTGGTCGGCCACATCCCGCAGGTACTGCTGCAGCTTCTCCCCGACGTACCCGTCGGCGAAGCCCGACGAGAGCACGTCGATGATCCCGATGAGCGGCGCGACGGCGCGCTCGAACTCGATCACCTCGCGGTTCAGCTCGTAGACACGACGCGACACCTTCGGATCGCCGTCGAAGACCTGCGTCTCGATCTCGTCGATGTCGTTCGCGATGCCCTCGACGACCGGGTGGTAGCCGTCGACCACGGCATCCAGGATCGCGTACAGAACGGCCTCGGCGCCCTCGTCCATGGCACCCGGAGTCGACTCCATCCGCTGCCGCACGAGCGCCAGGTCGGGCGACTCGCTGTGCCGCACCGTGATGATGAAGTTGGCGCCGGCGAACACGTGCAGCTCGCCGAAATGCACCCGCTCGTGAGCGTCGTCGTAGTGCGCGGCGCGCAGCACCATGAAGAGGGTGTCGCCGTACCGCTCGATCTTGGGGCGCTGGTGGGCGTTGATCGCGTCTTCGATGGCGAGCTCGTGCAGCTCGAACTCCTCGGCGAGCTGATCGAGCATCTCGCGGGCCGGCCGGTAGAGGCCGATCCAGGCGAGAGAATCCGGATGCTTAGCGAGCGCCTTGAAGGTCCCCTGCAGCGAGGCGGGGCTGTCGACGCGCTTGCCGGCGACGTAGACCGCGTTGTTGACGAGGCCAGGCAACCGCGGGCGCCGGGTCACGGCGGGGTCGGTCGCACTGTCAGCCACGCCCGAATGCTACGCCGTGGCGGGGTACGGGTCGGGCAGGACGTGGCGGGTGGCGCTTTCCCTTAAAGCGCGAACGGATACCCGCCGCGATCGCGCACCGAGCTCCCGATCTGCGCGACGAACCTGTCGTCGTTCGTCTCGAGCCCACGGAGCTCGCGCCCGACCTCACGCTCGGTCTTCTTCAGGTAGTTCATCGCGACCGTCTTCTCCGCACCCGAGATCGTCGCCCCATCCCGCGCGAACACCGCACTCGCGCGCGAGATCACGGCCACCTGCGAATAGATCCCGGATGCCGCCTCGGCCAGGCGCTTCTGCACCAGCTGCTTCTCCTGGATCTTCTTGCCGTGCCGGCGGAGCGCCGTCTCGGTGCTGTCGCGCAACCGCACGACCTGACCCGAGAGCTTCGCGATGTGACCGGCGAACGCCGGATGCCCGCCCTGCAGGCGTTCCGGTCGCAGGGCGCGGTTGATCCGGCCCTGCACGTACGGAGCCAGCTCACCGAAGGCCCGGCCGGGGTCACTCAGCTTGAGGCTCGCCACGTCGGGCAGATCCTCGCTGAGCTCCTTGATGCCGTTCAGGGCGACGTAGGCGCGCATGACGTCGTTCGATCCCTCGAAGATCGGGAAGATCCGGAAGTCGCGCAGAGCCTTCGCCAGCGGGTGACGGTTCATGAACGCCTCGCCCCCGAGGATCTGGAACGCGCGGTTCAGCGCGTACCAGCCCCGATCGGAGGCCTCCACCTTCGTCATCGCGCTCTCGAGCGAGAAATCGGCCACGCCGCGATCCACCAGCCCGGTCGTCAGGTAGCTGGACGACTCCAGCCCGTAGATCTGCGCCGCCATCCAGGCCAGCTTCTCCTCCACCATCTCGAAGTCGACGAGCGCACGGCCGAACTGCTTGCGCGAGCTCGCGTGCTCGAGAGCCAGCTCGAGGAAGCGCTTCATGCCGCCCGTGATCGCGGTGCCCATCGACATCCGGCCGTTGTTGAGCGTGTTCATCGCGATGCGGAAACCGTCACCCGGCTCGCCCAGCAGGTTCTCGGCGGGCACGCGCACATTCTTGAAGTGCACGCGCTGCAGGCGGTTGGCGCGCAGACCGAGGGTGTCGAACCGTGGCCCGGTCGAGAGCCCGTCCATGCCCTTCTCGACGATCAGTGCGACATGACCGAGATCGCTACGGGCGAAGACGGTGAGCACGTCGCCGGCGCCGTTGCCGATCCAGCGCTTCTCGCCGTTCAGCAGCCAGCTGCCGTCGGCCTGGCGCTCGGCCCAGGTCTCGAGGTTGTAGGCGTCGGATCCCACGTTGGGCTCGGTGAGGACGAACGCGGCGAGCTTGCGCCCGGCGGCGAGATCGGGCAGCCAGCGCGCCTTCTGATCGTCGGTCCCGAAGAGGTAGAGCGGCTTCGTGCCGATCGACTGGTGCACGCCCATCACGACGGCGAGGGCGCCGTCGACGTACCCGAACTCTTCCATGACCCGGCAGTAGCCGGACTGGCTGAGTCCCAGACCGCCGTACTTCTCGTCGACGAACATCCCGGTCAGCTTGCGCTCCCCGAGGTCACGGATGACGTCGTCGCCCACCCAGCCCTGCTCCTCGGCCTTCCAGACATCGAAGGTGCTGAGGTAGTCGCGCGCGCTTGCGACGGCCGCGTCGACCCTGTCGCGCTCGGCTCCAGCGAGCAGCGGAAACGGCATCACGAGCTCGGACTGGATCTGCCCGAGGAACAGACCCTTCGTGAAGCTCGGCTTCGGGGTGCGGTCGACGGTGCCGGTGTGGGGCTCGGTGGATGCAGTGGGCTGGGATGCAGCGGGCTGGGAAGCGGTGGACTGGGATGCGGTGGCCGATGACTTTGCCATAGAGCAATTGTCGGATGCCGGTGGTCGCCTGGCCAACCGGTTGTGCAAACCCTCCAATCCCCCTCCGGCGACGCAACGGCGATACCGTGGGAAGGTGAAAGCGACGGGGCTCGACGCGGCGGGACGCCGATGAGAGCTGTCGTCTTCCTGGTGCTCGCCACCCTGTTCTGGGCCGGCAACTTCGTGTTCGGCGCCGCGGCCCTCGAGACGGTCGATCCGATCAGCCTTACCTGGATCCGGTGGCTGTTCGCCCTCGTCCCGCTCGCGATCATCGCGCAGGTCGTCGAGAAGCCGGACTGGCGCGCGGCGATGCGCCATCTGCCGCTGCTCGCCCTGCTCGGGGTGCTCGGCATCACCGGCTTCAGCCTGATGCTCTACTTCGCCCTCGAGTTCACGAGCCCGCTCAACGCATCCCTCATCAACGCCGTGAACCCGGCGCTCATCGTCATCCTGGCGGCCATCCTTCCCGGCGCGCTGCAGGGCGGCCGCCGCGAGGGGATCAGCTGGCGGTCGGCGCTCGGCATCCTGATCGGGCTGATCGGCGTCGTGATCGTCATCACCGACGGGGACGTTCTGGCCATCATCCGCAATGGGCTCAACCCCGGTGACCTGCTGATGCTGGGGGCGATCCTGGCCTGGTCGATCTACACGCTCGTCGGCCGCCGCATCCACGACGTGCCGCCGATCACGGCGACGGCCGTGCAGGCGGCGATCGCGGTGGCGCTGCTCACTCCGTTCGCCCTCATCAACGGGGTGACCTGGCCGAGCGACGTTCCCGGGTGGAGTGCCGTCGCGTACATCGTCCTGTTCCCGTCGCTCGGGGCGTACGTGCTCTGGAACGCGGCGACCCGGAAGGTGCCGGCCGCGACGGCATCCATCTACATCAACCTCATGGTGGTGTTCACGGCGCTCATCGGTCTGCCGTTCGGGTTCGGGATCTCGTGGGTGCAGGTGCTGGGCGGGCTGCTCGTGATCGGAGCCGTCGTCCTGCTGGCGCGCGGGGCGACCACGCCGGCGGTTGCGGCACCGGCTCCGGCGACCGGGCCGGTCCAGCTCGTCGAGCACGCGCCGCGGAAGCCGGCGCTGTGACCGGCTGGGGTTTCGCCGCGGTGACGTCCAGTGTGACGAGCGGGCGCTCGTGACCCGCATCATCGCCGGGTTCGCCGGGTCGCTGCGGCTCGAGGTGCCCAAGTTCGGCACACGTCCGACGAGCGACCGCGTGCGGGAGGCGATCTTCTCGGCACTCGAAGCCCGCGACGCGATCGAGGGGGCGCGCGTCCTCGACCTGTATGCGGGATCCGGTGCCCTCGGCCTCGAGGCCGCATCGCGTGGCGCCGTGCACGTGACCCTGGTCGACAAGTCCTGGGGCGTCAGCAAGATCGCGCAGGCCAACGCCGCACACGTGAAGTCGGCGGCACCACGCGGCACCGCACCCGACATCGTGGTGTCGGGCCATCCGGCGCAGAGCTTCCTCGGGGCGGCGGGCCAGGCGGGCGATCGGTGGGACGTCGTGTTCCTCGATCCGCCCTACGACCTCGGAGGGCTCGAGCTGGTGCACAACCTCGAGGCGCTCGTCCGGTGCCTGAACCCGGATGCCGTGGTCGTGGTCGAGCGCTCATCGCGCGATCGCGCGCCCGACTGGCCCGACGGCCTCGAGCTCGACCGCCGGAAGGACTACGGGGACACGGCGCTGTATTGGCTCAGCCCGAGCGAGGTGGGCCCCGTGGGCGAGGTCGGCGACGCGGGCAGCGGCGCAGCGAGCTAACCCGCGGCGCCGTTCCAATCCTCGTAGGGGTCCCAGCCACCACGCTCGCCGT
>JBDSKH010000160.1:0-11459 GCA_039917005.1 Pseudolysinimonas sp. | reverse complement strand
TCTCACCACCGTTTCGGCTGATTCGATCCCTCGACGGATGTCGGGGGATTCGCAGGGCGGACAGGACTCGAACCTGCAACCTGCGGTTTTGGAGACCGCTGCTCTACCAATTGAGCCACCGCCCTTCATGACCGGATCGCACGGCTCCGCCCCCGCTCACGAGAGGGTCGACCCAAAAATGGGCACGGCGAAGCTTGGCGGATTCAGCCACCTCGTTCAGTGTACGGCACGCCGCGGGCGGGGTGCGATGAGAGGGTTGCGGCGCCGTCGTGGCCCCCGAAGTCCGTGACCCCCGAAGTGGGGACAGTTCTCGCCGATCCGTCCCCGTCATAGAACGACCTGTCCATGGTCTCTTCCTGTAAGCGGGACCCAACCAGTTCCGCCGACCACAACCGAATACGGGCAAACGAAGCTGGGATCAGGCAGCACAACCATCGTCATCGCCAACCGCAGCTTCCTCGTCCGCAAGGATCAGGAAGGCATCGTCGTGTTCTTCACATCGCACCCGCGCACGACAGCACGGGCACACAACATCGGCCGCCGTATCGGCGCCGCCATCACCGTATTCACCCTGGGCGGGGCATTCGCCCTCGCCGGAGCCGGCTCCGCCAACGCGGTGGAGCGTCCCGACGGGGACTATGTCTCATGGGCCCAGGCCGAGTTCCTGTCAGGCTCGATCCTCGGAGCGAACCTGAACACCGTTGCGTCGGTCGAGCCGGCTGAGGCCTGGAACGACGGCAACGACCCGACCATGACGGACAAGGACCCGCTGGCCGTGAAGGCCCTCGACTCCGTGACCGTGGGCACCGGCGACAGCGTGCAGGTCAACACCTCGGGCGTACAGGCCGGCGTGCTCGGCCAGTTCGCCAGCGCATCCGCTGACGCTAGGTCGTACGCCGCATCCGGCGCCGTGCTCGACGACGGCGGCGTGGGAATCGGTGAAGACGTCCCGCTCCCGGGTGCCGACACGACCATCGACTTCGGCGGAGTGATCGGCGACCGGTTCGGCGCGAACCTCACCGACCTCTCCCTGGCGATCAAGGCGATCGCGGCCGAAGCCGAAGCCGACGGCGAGAACGCGGTGGGCGACTACCACTTGGCGGGCGCGGTGCTCGAACTCCGCAGCCCTGCCATTTCCGATCTGACCGAGAAGGTCAACACAGCCCTCGACTCGATCTCCAGCAGCCTGGGCGTTCTCGACGGTGACGACGGGGCCCTCGTGGTCGACCTGAACCGCCTGCTGACGGCCATCGACCCCACGCTCAACCTGCTCGGCGCGAACGCGAATGTCACCGCGAGCATCAACGTCGGGGACCTGAAGGCGCTCGTCCAGGACCTGCTCACCGAGCAGTACGGCGAGTCTGGCGTCACGTTCAACCTCGAGACGGGTGCGGTGTCGATCGACCTCGCGACCGCGGTGGGCGGCGACCTGAACAACCTGCCCGTCAACACCGAGCTGATCAGCGGCGAAGTGCTCGGCAGCATCCTGACCAACGTCGCGCACCGGGTGGCGACGATCGCCGACCAGGTGGTCGACCGGGTGAGGGAGGCGTTGCACGACGCGAAGGTCGAGCTGCACGCGAAGGTCGACCTGAATGTCGCGCAGTCGCCGCTGGTGCAGAAGGTCTGCGAGACGGTCCAGAGCGTCATCCAGGTGCCGACCCAGATCCTGACCCACGTCAGCATCCAGGTGCCGGTCATCGACGGCGTCGTGGCTCAGGTCGTCGACGGCGTCCCGATCGTCAACGGCCTTCCGGTCGTGAACGGCGTGATCAGCGGTCTCGGTGGTCTCCTCGGAGGCGGCCACACGGTGACCTGGATCACGCAGGTCGTCGACAAGTACGTGACGCAGAACGTGAGCCAGACCGTCGATGAGCTGATCTGCCACAACAACGTCACGGCGCTTCCGGCGCTCAAGACCAGCGCGACGATCGACATCTCCGGCACGGTCGACGAGTTCCTCGACGGCGCCGGAGTCGACGCGACGGCGAAGCTGAAGGTCCTCGGGATCGTCAACACCGAGCTGAACCTCGGCGCCGCCACAGACGCCATCGCGGACACCCTCACTCGGGGCCTGTTCGGCAGCGACGGAACCATCAGCGATCTGGTCGAGGCTCTGGACCTCGGACTCGTCACGCCGGCCCTCGAGGGCCTGGTGGACGGCGACAATGCCGTCGGCCTGGGTCTTGCGGACCTGCTGTCGATCCGGGTGAACGTCCAGGAGCTCTCGGACGGCACCTTCACCGAGACCGCGATGCGGGTGACCGTGCTCGGTGGCCTCGGCTCCGGGCTCGGAGGCGTCGGCGGCATCCTGGGTGCAGCTCGCGGAGCCGACGCGCTCGCGCAGGTCAACCTCGCCGCCGCATCGGTCGGTCCGAACGTCCTGAACGTCGAGGACCCGTGCGTCGGCGACTGCGGAGTAGGCGGGGAGACCATCACTCCTCCTCCTGGCGGCTTCGGCGTGGGAGGTAACGGCGGACTGCTCGCGATGACGGGTGTCAGCATCGCCCTCTTGATCGCGATCGTTCTCGCACTGCTGGCAGCGGGTGCCTATCTGGTGCGAGAGAGCTACCGGAACCGCCATTCGGCCACCTCGGCTGAGTAACCGGTAGCTCGAAGCCGGGACCGCCTGCCCCTCAGACAGGGCGGTCCCGGCTTCTTTCTGCCCAGCGCGGGTTGTCTAGGCTTGGGGCGTGGCCAGAATCAGCAAGCGCATCGGATCGATCAGCGAGTCGGCGACCCTCAAAGTGGATGCCAAGGCCAAACAGCTGAAGGCAGAGGGCAAGGCGGTGGTCAGCTTCGCCGCCGGGGAACCCGACTTCCCGACCCCCGACCACATCGTGGAGGCCGCCGTCGCCGCCTGTCGCGATCCCAAGAACCACAAGTACACCCCGGCCGCCGGCCTGCCGGAGCTGCGCGAGGCGATCGCCGCCAAGACCCTGCGCGACAGCTCGCTCGAGGTCGACCCGTCGCAGGTCATCGTGACCAACGGCGGCAAGCAGGCGGTGTACCAGGCTTTCGCCACCCTGCTCGATCCGGGCGACGAGGTGCTGCTGCCGACGCCGTTCTGGACGACCTATCCCGAGGCCATCAAGCTCGCGGGTGGCGTCCCCGTCCAGGTCTTCGCCGGCTCCGACCAGGGCTACCTCGTCACGGTCGAGCAGCTCGAGGCGGCGCGCACGCCGCGCAGCAAGGTGCTGCTCTTCGTCTCGCCGTCCAACCCGACCGGTGCGGTGTACTCACCCGAGCAGACCGCCGAGATCGGCGCGTGGGCCGAAGAGCACGGGCTCTGGGTGATCAGCGACGAGATCTACCAGAACCTGACGTACGACCCTTCGGGGGGCTCAGGGCAGGCGATCAAAGCGACATCGATCGTCGAGGCCGTCCCCGCGCTGGCCGACCGCACCATCCTGGTCAACGGCGTCGCGAAGACCTATGCCATGACCGGCTGGCGCCTGGGTTGGATGATCGGCCCGAAGGACGCCATCGCCGCGGCGAGCAACCTCCAGTCGCATCTGAGCTCGAACGTCTCGAACATCTCGCAGCGTGCTGCCATCGCGGCGCTCACGGGGCCGCAGGATGCCGTGGCCACGATGCGCGACGCCTTCGACCGCCGCCGCAAGCTCATCACCGCCGGCCTGGACGCCATCGACGGGATCCTCTGCCCGATGCCCGCCGGCGCCTTCTACGTCTACACCGATGTCACCGGGCTGCTCGGCCGTGAGTGGGCGGGGTCGACGCCCTCGACGTCGCTCGAGCTGGCCGATCTGATCCTCGACACGGTGGAGGTCGCGGCCGTTCCGGGCGAGGCGTTCGGGCCCAGCGGCTACCTCCGGTTCAGCTACGCGCTCGGCGACGCGGACATCGCCGAGGGGATCAGCCGGCTGCAGAAGCTGTTCGGCTGAGCGTCCGCGCGGGCTCCCGCGCGTGTCTCCCCCGACCGGGGGACGGGTGATCGGCGGGCGATGACGCGTCCCGTGCCGTCCCCCGGAAAGGGACTGGGGAGGCGCGCACCCGCCCCGGTACGGTCAAGCACGTGGGGAGTTGGGAACCCGCATTGGTCGAAGCACAACCTTCTATCCCTCTGGAGTTCCCACATGTCCGCGTCCCGTGCGCGTGCGATAGCGCACGCCCTTTTTGCCACATCCGTCGTCTTCGCAGCGTTGCTCACCGCACCGCTGACCGCGACGGCAGCACCAGAACAGAAGGCTGCGACCGCGTCCCCCGCGGTCGCATCCGTCACCGTCGCCGAGGCGACGCAGTACGTCTACAGCGCCACCAACCAGGTGCGCTTCGACGCCGGCCTCAACGGCCTGGCTCGTGACAGCAGGCTCGACAAGGTCGCCTCCGACTGGGCATACCAGCAGTGGAAGAACGGCACGATGAGCCACAACCCGAGCTACTCCACGCAGATCCCTGCGGGATGGCAGCGGGCCGGCGAGAACGTGGCGAGCGGCTACACGTACGACAAGGTCGTTCCGGCCTGGGTCGCATCACCGAGCCACTATGCGAACCTCGTCAACGACTACACGAGTATCGGCATCGGCTACTACGAAGCAGACGGCCACCGCTACTGGTCGCAGGTCTTCGCCAAATACCCCGGGACCGTGGTCCCCCTCCGGCCCGGGACCAGCCCGACGCCGACGCCCACCCCGACGCCGACGCCGAGTCCGACGCCGACGCCCGCACCGACGCCCGCACCGGCACCGGCTCCCGCGCCCAGCTATCCCGCTGAGCCCGCAGCACCGGCAGGCACCGTGATCCCTCTGGGCGCTCCGTCGTTCGAAGGCAGCAGCTCCGGCTGGTCGACCGGCGGCGCGACCGTCGAAGGTCCGGTCACCACCGCTCGCGGCGGCAAGTACGACCTCAAGGGACTCGGCGCCCGCACCGTGAGCCAGACGGTCTCGACCGTCCCCGCAGTCGGCGCCACCTACACGGCGACCATCTGGGTGAAGCCGGCGACCGGCAAGGTTTCCGGTGCGCTCCGGCTCTGGGCGGTCGGCGGCACCGCAGAAGCAGCCACCATCACCTTCAGCGTGAGCAGCGGCTGGATGAAGGTGTCCGTGCCTCTGAAGGTCACCCGCTCCGGTCACAACGGCCTGCGCATCGAGGTCATCATGGGGTCGGGCGACTTCCGCCTCGACTCGGCCTCGCTCGTCCGCACGACGAACGCGCCGACCGCCACGGTGCAGACTCAGGCGGCGGCACCGGCACCGGCACCCACGCCGACTCCGACGTCGACGTCGACTTCCTCGCCGACGACCGCGCCGCAGCCGACAGGTGGCGGACTGCTCGGCGGCCTGGTCGGGTCCAAGCCGGCTCCGCCGGCGCCCGTGGCTCCTCCGGCACCGGCTCCGGCACCCGCCCCTGCCCCTGCCCCAGCTCCTGCTCCGGCTCCTGCTGCGGCTCCGCCGGCCCCGCCGGCCCCGCCGGCCCCGCCCAGTGGAGGCCTCCTCGGGGGGCTGCTCGGGCACTGACGCTCAGCCCCTGGGGGCGCGCCGCTCTCTGAGGGCGTGGCGCGCCTCCTCGAACACCTCGGCCGCGATGGCGTCGAGGAGCGGCGAGCGAAGATTCCACTGCTGCCAATAGAGGGGTACGTCGATAACGGAGCCGGGACCGATATCGACGACCCTCTCGGCACGTGCCTCGAGCTGGGACTCGGGAAGCATCCCCCAGCCGAGGCCGAGAGCGATGGCGTCGGCGAAGTCGGCGGACGCCGGGACGTAATGTCGCGGCGGGTCGAGCGCGCGGCGCGACACCGATCGTAGGTAGCGCGACTGCAGCTCGTCGTTGCGGTCGAAGTCGACGAGCGGAGCGGCGGCGAGAGCGTCGGCGGTCGCGCCGTCGGGGAACCATCGCGCGGCGAAGCCCCGCTCGGCGGCAGGGTGGTACCTGATCCGCCCGAGATGCACGACCGTGCAGCCCGGCACGGCGCGCGACTGCGACGTCACCGCCGCCATGACCGTGCCGGATCCCAGCAATGCCGCCGTGTGATCCTGATCCTCGCGACGCAGATCGAGCGCGATCGGCAGGGCGGCGGACGCCCGGGCGAGCGCGGGAAGGATCCAGGACGCCATCGAGTCGGCGTTCACCGCGATCGGGATGACGACGCGCGCGGGCCCCGCGTCGGCACCGATGCCGAGCCCGTCCACGGCATCATGCTCGAGCAGGGCGAGCTGTCGCGCGAGTCGCACGAGCGCCTCACCGGATGCGGTGGCCCGCACGGGCTTCGAGCGCACGACGAGCACGCGGCCGAGTTCACGCTCGAAGGCCTTCACCCGCTGGCTCACCGCGGACGGCGTGACGCTGAGACGCCGTGCCGCCGCGTCGAACGTTCCGGCGTCGACGACGGCGACGAGTGTCTCCAGCTGCTCCCGGTCGAATCGCATCATGAACGATGCTAATGGTGCAGAAGAATCCGTAGCTGGTTTGATGCCCGTGCCCCGCCTAGCGTGGCACTGTGACCGCACCCCTGCTCGCCGCTGTCGCCGGCCTCGGCCTCGGCTTGTCGCTCATCGTCGCCATCGGAGCGCAGAACGCGTATGTGCTGCGGCAGGGGCTGAGGCGCGAGCACGTGCTGGCCGTCGTGCTGATCTGCTCGCTCAGCGACCTGGTGCTGATCACGCTGGGCGTCGGAGGTGCGGGCTTCGTGTTCGCCCTCGTTCCGTGGCTGACCACGGTGGTGCGCTTCGCGGGCGCAGCCTTTCTGCTGGTCTACGCGATCCTGGCGGCGCGCAGAGCGCTCCGTCCCGCGAAGGGTCTGAGCACGACGGACACCCCGGCACGCACCTCCCTGGCGGTGGTCATCACGACGGCCCTCGCGCTGACCTGGCTCAACCCGCACGTCTACCTGGACACACTCGTGGTGCTCGGCTCTATCGCGAGCACGCACGGGGCGGCCCGCTGGTGGTTCGGCGTCGGCGCCGGCGCCGCCAGCATCGCCTGGTTCACCCTGCTCGGGTTCGGTGCCCGGCTCCTCGCGCCGGTCTTCGCGCGCCCGATGGCGTGGCGCATCCTCGACGGCCTCATCGCCATCGTGATGTTCGCCATCGCCGTCTCCCTCGTCGTCGGGGCATTCACCGAGCGGTGACCCGCGCCGTCCACGCGATGGGGCTAGGCCTGCTGCAGCCCGGCGTCGATCTCATCCCAGGTCGGCATCGACGTGGTCGCGCCCGGACGCGTGACCGAGATGGATGCGGCGACGGTCGCCGCCTGCAGGGCCGCGTCGAGCTCCGCCCCCGATGCGAGCCACGCCACCATCACCCCGACGAAGGTGTCCCCCGCGCCCGTGGTGTCGACGGCCGTCACCTCGCGCGCCGGCACCTCGGCCACGATCTCGCCCTCGCGCGCCACGAGCGCGCCGCGGCTTCCGCGCGTCATGACGACCAGACCGGCCGTGCGGCTCAGGGCGCGCGCGGCCTCCGTCTCGTCGGTCACGCCGGCCAGCTCGCATGCCTCCTGGGCATTCGGGACCAGGACATCGACGAGCGAGAGCAGGGCGTGGTCGATCGGCGCGACCGGCGCGGGTGTCAGAACCGTCCGGATGCCGAGGCCGTGGGCCAGCACGAAGGCCTCGGCGATCAGCTCCTGCGGCCGCTCGAACTGGGCCACGAGATACTGGGCGTCCTCGATGCGGGACCGCGCGTCGTCGTCGAGCGCCGTGACCGCGGCGTTCGCGCCGGAGACCACGACGATCGCGTTCTCGCCGCCGTCGAGCACGGCGATGTGCGCGGTGCCGGTCGGCGCGTCGACCTCCGCGAGCCCCCCGGTGTCGACTCCGTCTTCGTGCAGGCACCCTCGCAGCTGATCGCCGAAGGCGTCGCGCCCGACGGCCCCGAGGAATCCGACATCACCACCGGCGCGGGCCGCCGCGATCGCCTGGTTCAGCCCCTTGCCGCCCGGGACCGTGGAGAAGTCGCTGCCGAACATCGTCTCGCCCGGCCGCGGCAAGCGCGGCTGCCGCACGACGAGATCGAGGTTCGCGCTGCCGAGGACGACGATGGCGCTCATGCGTTCTCCTTGCGGAAGGTGCGCGTGCCGACGAACATCAGCACCACGAAGATCACGACGCTCCAGATCGTGCCCCAGAGGATCGGCTCACCGAAGTCACCGACGAAAGCGGCCCGGATGGCGTCGACGATGTGCTTGATCGGCACGAAGTCGCTCAGCGTCTGCAGCCACTGGGGCGCCAGCGTCATCGGCAGCAGGATGCCCGACAGCAGCAGGATCGGCAGCGCGATCGAGTTGACCAGCGGGGCGAGCACGTCTTCGCTCTTGGTGACGAGGGCGAGCGAGTACGACGCTGCCGCGCACGATGCGCCGAGCAGGAGGGTCAGCACGAGCCCGAACAGCATCCCGCCGACGGACGCCCGCAGCCGAACGCGTACCCGAGTGCGATCAGGACGATGCCCTGGACGAGCAGCTGCAGGACATCACGCAGGATGCGGCCGAGCAGCAGCGCGGTGCGGCTCGCCGGCGTCACGCGCTCGGCTTCGATCACGCCGGCCCGCCACTCGGCGACGAGCCCGAATCCGGCGAACAGCGCGCCGAAGATCCCGAGCTGCACGAGCAGGCCGGGCACGAAGATCGTGTACGCGTTATCGGTGCCGAACGACGAGGCGAGCGGCTCGAGCAGCGGTCCGAACAGTCCGAGATAGAGGATCGGCTGGACCAGCCCGATGATCACCCACGCGGGGTTGCGAAGGGCGATGCGCAGTTGCCGGAAGAAGACGATCCAGGTCTCGCGGGCGAAGTTGCCCCCGTGCACTGAGGAGGCGACATCGTCGCCGTGTCGAAGTGTCATCAGGCGGCTTCCTCTCGAAGCGATCGGCCGGTCACGGTGAGGAATACATCGTCCAGGGTGGGACGGCGCACCTCGATGGAGTCGAGCGCGATCTTGTCGCGGTCGAGGGCGCGCAGCAGTCCGGCGAGCTGCCGCCCGGCGTGCGGGACGCGCATGCTGACGGTGAGACCGTCGGCGTCGGCGGTCGAGCCCGGCACGAGGGCCGCGAGCGCTATGGCAGCGCGCGCGACGTCCCCCGCATCGCTCAGGACGAGCTCGACGAGGTCCCCTGACACCGACTGCTTGAGTACCTCGGGCGTATCGGCCGCGACGATCACGCCGTGGTCGATCACCAGGATGCGGTCGCAGAGGGCATCCGCCTCGTCGAGGTAGTGGGTGGTGAGGAAGATCGTCGCGCCGCGGTCGGTACGCAATGCTGAGATGTGCTCCCACAGGTTCGCGCGCGCCTGTGGGTCGAGGCCCGTGGTGGGTTCGTCGAGGAAGATCAGCTTCGGGTCGTGCACGAGTCCCATCGCGATGTCGAGCCGGCGACGCTGCCCGCCACTCATGGCGCTCGGCTTGCGGGTCCACAGGCCATCGAGATCGAGCTGGTCGAACAGCTGCCGTCCGCGCTTCTCGGCCTGCGCCTTGCTGATGCCGTAGAGCCGCCCGTGATCGACGACCTCCTCGCCGGCGAGCGCCTCCGGAAGCGTCGAGCCCGACTGCGAGACGTAGCCGATGCTGCGCCGGACCTGCTCTGCCTGCGTGGCGACGTCGTACCCGGCGACCGTGGCGGATCCCGACGTGGGCGTCAGCAGGGTCGTCAGCATTCGCAGGGTGGTGGTCTTGCCTGCTCCGTTCGGACCGAGGAACCCGACGATCTCGCCGTCCTCCACGTCGATGTCGACGCCGTCGACCGCCTTCACCTCGGTCTTCTCGCGGCCCTTCTTGGTGGTGAAGCTGCGGGCGAGTCCTCGCGCGTGAATCACACTGCCTCCTTGTTCAAACTTGATTATTCAAGTTTGACTAGTGGATGTCAAGCGGGCCGGTCAGGCTCGCCGCTGTTCAGCGATGCGCGCGGCGTAGCGATCGCGCTCGGCCGCCATGTGCCAGCCGGGATCATCCGCTGCCGGCGTCCAGCCTTCCCCGTGCCGCGCGTCATCGGCGAAGTCCAGGCCTCCCGCCGAGACCTCCCCGTCGAGCTGCTCGAGCCACCCGAGTTGAGCGTCGATGAGGGCGATCTCCAGCCCCAGCTCGCTGGAGACGTGGGGTGGGACCGACCGGGACTCCTTCAGGTACGACTGCTTCTGAACGACGATCTCGCGTCCCATCGTGAGCACCTCGACGCGCGCGCGGACGGCCGCCAGGAATCGGGACCGCCGCATCACGGGCCCGAAGTTGAGCGCGACACGGAGGGGCAGGGCATCGCCAGAATCGGGGACCGTGGCGATCGCGTCGAAGACCAGGTTCTGGAACTCGGCCGACCCCGCATCCGTGATCGTGTACACCGCCACCGGTCTGCCGCCGTCCTCGAGGGCGATGTCGTGGCGTTCGATCGCGCCCTGCTTCTCGAGGGTCGTGAGCATCGAGTAGATCGAGCCGGGATTGAGGTGAGCCCAGCGCTCGACCTCCCAGCTCAGCAGCTCACGCCGCAGCTGGTAGCCGTTGGCCGGCCCGAAGATGTCCACGACACCCAGCACCAGGATGCGGGTGGTCAGGGCTGACATGGCCCGATTCTAGATGATCAAAGTTGAATAGTCAGAGCTGCACGCCGACGAGTTGCGGCTCCGGCTGCAGCGAGACCCCGAATTCGGAGAGCACCCGGGTCTGCACGTACCCGGCGAGCTGCACGACATCGGCCGCCGTGGCCCCGCCCCGATTCACGATCGCGAGCGTGTGCTTGGCCGAGATCGCGGCGCCAGACCCCGGCAGTGCGAATCCGCGCCCGATGCCCGCCCTCTCGATCAGCCATGCCGCGCTGAGCTTCACGGTGTACTCGCCCGATGAGGCCTCCTCGAGGGTCGTGACCTCGGATCCGAGTGGCAGGATCCGAGGCGCCTCCTCAGGCTCGGTCGGATACCGCGGCGCATCCATCGGAAGGGTGCGGGCGAAGGTCTCGCTGACGATCGGGTTGGTAAAGAAGGATCCCGCGCTGATCGAATCGGGGTCGGCCGGGTTCCAGACCATCCCCTTGCTCGCACGGAGGGCGACGACCGCCTTCCGCGCGTCGGCGAGCGGGACCCGTTCGCCCAGCTTCACGCCGAGCGACGCGGCGAGCTGCTCGTAGGCGACGGGATCGCTCATCCCGCCGACGTCGTGCAGCTCCAGCTCGAGGGACAGCACGACGCCGAGCCGGCCGCTCTTGAGGGCGCTGGTGCGGTATCCGAGGTCGAGGGAGTCCGCCGGCAGGGTCGCGGCCTCGCCGGACTCGAAATCGAGGAAGTCGATGGCGACCAGGCTGTCGCTCAGCTGCTGGCCGTACGCGCCGATGTTCTGGATGGGGCCCGCGCCAGCGGTTCCGGGGATGCCGGAGAGCGTCTCGATGCCCGCGAGGCCCTGCTCGACGGCGAACGCCACCACGGCATCCCAGGGCTCGCCCGCCTCGGCCCGGATGCGCGGCACGCCGCCGGTCGCCCGGTCGACGCCGCGGTTCGCGACCCGCACGACGTTGCCCTCG
>JBDSKH010000159.1:0-6891 GCA_039917005.1 Pseudolysinimonas sp. | reverse complement strand
CATGGTCACCAGCGGCCTTGTCGGCCGCTCCCATGTCGTGTACGACCTGTGGGGTGACGCGGTGAGCCTGGCGTTCCGCCTGCAGGGCGGCGCCAACGAGGCGGGCATCTTCCTGACGCAGCGCGTGGTCGACGCGGGGGACGCTCAGCCCGCAACTGGCCAGGTAGCCCTGGCGCGTGGTGCGGACGCGCTCGACCCCGAGCGTATCGGCGGCCTCGTCGAATGCGCGGAAGATGTCGTTGAGGATGTCGAGGCCCTTCTCGCTCGTCATCCCCCTGCCGTACTCCTCGAACCCGACGATGTCGGCGAAGAGCACCGTCACCTCCTGGTGGTCCTCGACGATGGTGCGCGCGCCCTCCTTGTAGCGCTTGGCGAGCGCTTCGGGCATGAGGGTGCGCAGCAGGCGGTCGTTCTCGGCGCGCTGCTCCTCGATGAGGGTCGCCTTCAGCTCGAGGCTGCGGCTCATGTCGTTGAACGCGGCGGCGACGTCGGCGAGCTCGTCGCTCTCGCCGGCCTCCACCTGCACACCCTGCTCCCCCGCGGCGATGCGGCGGGCCGCATCCCGGAGTCTGCGCAGCGGGCGGACGGCCAGCCCCGCGATGATCACCGAGATGATCGACACGATGCCGACGATGATCGCCGACGACAGGGCGAGCCGCTTGGTGAACTCGTCGACCGGCGCGAGCGCCTCGGCCGAGTCGATCTCGGCGACGATCGCCCATTGGAGGCCGTGCGAGCGGAACGGCGCATAGGCAGCGATCGTGGACGCGCCGAGGTAGTTCTCCGACGTGTCGGTGTCGGTCTTGCCGTCGAGCGCGGCGCGTACGGCGGGGGTGTTCGCCGGCTGCAGCAGCAGTGTCTGTCCGCTGGCCACGGCTTCGTCGGCGACGTCCTGAGGGAGACCGTGAGCGACCGCGAGACGGGCGTAGGCCTCGGGGTCCTCGGCCAGATCGCGCGACAGCGACCGCATCGTCAGGAACGGCGGCCCGCCGACGAGATATGCCTCGCCAGAGTCGCCGAGCCCACTGTCCACCCAGTTGCCCTCGCCGGTCATGACGTCGTTGATGCGGGCGACGGGCAGCTGCACGGCGATCGCGCCGACGGCACCGCTCTCGCCGGCGAGCGGTGCGACCACCCAGGCGACCGGACTGCCGAGTGCCGGCGAGTACTCCGCGAAATCGCTGAAGACGACGGTGTCGAGACCCTGGTTGGTCGACATCGCGGTGTCGAACGCGGTTGCCAGGGTCGTGAAGCTGTAGGTGCCCTCGACCAGGTCGGCGCCGAGGTCGACGCCCTTTGCGACCGTGTAGACGACCTGACCGGTGTCGTCGATGAGCACCAGGTCGTCGAACTGGAGCAGTTCGGCCATGCGGCGGAGATAGTCGTGGTACTCGCCGTGCGCCGCCGACCAGGCGCTGCCGTCACCCGCGTCGAAGACCGACGACGGCTCGGCCGTCGAATCTCCCGCGATCTCGTAGTGGTACAGCAGGTAGCGCGCCGCCGGCGACAGGGGGATGAACTTCGACGCGTCGGCGGGCTCGCCGGTCGCCTCCTCCAGCGCGGGACCGAACTCGTCCTCGAAGTACCCCGTGACCGCGGCATCCTGCTCTGCTGTCAGGACGTCGGTGCCGTCACTGGCCTCGCCTCCAGCGGCGGAGACGGCGATGGCTGCGTCGTCGAGCTGGGCGACACCGTCGGCGAACGCCTGCTCGGCATTCACGACCGCGCTGTCGCGGCTCGCCAACAGGAGGGATGCCTCGATCGAGTCGAAGAGGCTGTCCACCTCACGGGCCCGCGAGTCGCGCACCTCGATGAGCCGGTCGTACGCGGCCTGCCTCAGTGATTCGGTTCCGTTCAGGTACCCGATCAGCCCGACGACGAGGTTCGACCCGATGCTCACCGCGAGCAGCATCAGGAGCAGAAGCGACTTGATGCTCAGCGAGGTGCGACGCCGCGGGCGCAGGGCGGCGTGCTCGCCGGATGCGTCGTTGCTCACCGTGCCTCCCAGGGCCATGCGGGATGGGGATGCCTCACTCTAGCCTCAGGAGTAACAGGGGTGCGATGCCCCGGATTCAGGAGCCTTCGGGCTGCGCCGCCGCCAGCTGCTCGGCGAAGAGCCGCGCGTACACGCCCCCCGCGTCGACGAGCTCGGAGTGGGTGCCGGTCTCGACGATGCGTCCGCCGTCGACCACGAAGATGACGTCGGCGTTCACGACGGTCGAGAGGCGGTGGGCGATCGCGACGGTCGTGCGGCCGCGCGCCGCCGCATCCAGGGCCGTCTGCACTATGCGCTCGCTGACGGTGTCGAGCGCGCTGGTGGCCTCGTCGAGGATCAGGACCGCCGGGTCCTTCAGCAGCACGCGCGCGATCGCGACGCGCTGCTTCTCGCCACCCGACAGCCGATAGCCGCGCTCGCCGACCACGGTGTCGAACCCGTCCGGGAAGGATGCGATGGTGTCGTAGATGTTCGCCTGGCGGGCGGCCTGCTCGAGCTCCTCGATGGTCGCCCCCGGTCGCGCGTACCTCAGGTTCTCGGCGATGGTCGCGTGGAAGAGATAGGTCTCCTGGCTCACGATGCCGATGGCGCCGATGAGCGACTCCATCTGCAGCTCGCGTACGTCGTCACCGGCGAACAGCACCCGGCCGCTCGTCACGTCGTGCAGGCGCGGCACCAGATAGGAGACCGTCGTCTTGCCCGCACCGGACGGACCGACGAATGCGGCGTACTGCCCCGGCTCGATCGCGAAGCTGACGCCCTTGAGCGTCGCCGGGGAGTCGTCAGGTGCGTCCGGGTAGCGGAACACCACGTCGTCGAAGGCCACCTCGCCCAGCCGGGCGCGATTCACCGGGCGGGCGCCGACCGCATCCTGGATCCTCGGCACCAGGTCGAGGTACTCGAAGATGCGGGCGAAGAGCGCCTGCGAGGTCTGCAGGTCGAGGGCGACCCGCAGCAGGCCCATGAGCGGGAACATCAGCCGGGCCTGCACGGTCGTGAAGGCGACGACGGTGCCCGCGGTGACGGGGACGTCCTGGTAGATCAGCCACGCCGCGACCAGGTAGATGATCGCGGGGATCACAGAGAGGAAGATGCCGACGATCGCGAAGAACCATTGCCCGCTCATGGTCTGCCGGATCTGCAGCGAGATCTGGTTGTGGTTCTCGTCGGTGTAGCGGCCGACCTCGGTCTTCTGCTGGTTGAAGCTCTTGGCGAGCAGGATGCCCGAGACGCTCAGTGTCTCCTGCGTGATCGCCGTCATGTCGGAGAGCGACTCCTGCGTCTTGGTCGCGATGCGGGCCCGCACCTGGCCGACCCTGCGCTGGGCGATCACCAGCACGGGCAACAGCACCACGGCGACCAGCGTCATCTGCCAGCTCAGCAGGATCATCGCCACCAGAGCGGCGATGACCGTCACGGTGTTGCCGATGACGCTCTGCACGGTGTTGCTGAGCACGCCCGCGACGCCGCCGACGTCGTTCTGCAGCCGCGATTGGATGATGCCGGTCTTGGTGCGCGTGAAGAATCCCAGCTCCATCGCCTGCAGATGGGAGAAGAGCCGGATGCGGAGCGCACCCATGACGTTGTTTCCCACCTTGGCCGTGAGGTAGGTCTGCCACACGCCCAGCGCCGACGACGCGATCCAGAGTCCCACCATGATCGCGACCAGCTGGAAGAGCACCGGCACATCGGGCAGGGAGCGCCCCTCGTCGGGGAACAGGCCGCGGTCGAACGCCTGCTGGGTGAGCAGCGGTGGCGCGACGCTCAGCCCGGCGCCTACGAGGACGAGGACGATGGTGATGCTGAGCGGGCCCCGGTACGGCCGGAACAGGCTGGCGATGCGCGGCAGCAGGTCGGGGATCTTGGGGGCCTCGGCGTTCGCGGCCTTCTGCGCCTCGGCATCGCCGCCGCTGATGCGGGATCGCAACTTGCCGTACTGGCCGACGGATCCGCCGCCGCCGCCCCGCATGCTCATGTCTTCGAAGTTACCGCTGGTTGAGTAGCGGCCGCAGGCCGCGTATCGAAACCGGGCTCACGGAGTGGTTTCGACACGCGCTGCGCGCTACTCAACCGGCGGTATCGCTCAGCCCTTCGTCGACCCCGCCAGCAGGCCGCGCACGAAGTAACGCTGCAGGGCGAGGAAGACGGTCAGCGGGATGAGGATCGAGATGAACGCGCCCGCCGGCAGCAGCTCGGCGTTCTGACCGAACTCGCCGGTCAGCTCCGCCAGGGCTCTGGTGATGGGTGCCGCCTGTCCGGTCGCGAAGATCAGCGCGATCAGCAGGTCGTTCCAAACCCAGAGGAACTGGAAGATCGCGAACGAGGCGATCGCCGGGAGCGAAAGCGGCACGACGATCCGGAAGAAGATCTGCCCGTGGCTCGCGCCATCCACCCGTGCCGCCTCGATCACATCGGCGGGGATCTCCGAGATGAAGTTGTGCAGCAGGAAGATCGCCAGTGGGAGCGCGAAGATCGTGTGCGCGATCCACACCTGCGAGAACAACCCCGCACCGCGCAAGCCCTCGTAGATGACCGTGTCACCGATCGTGATGCCGCGTGAGAACAGCGACAGCAGCGGAACGAGCGCCATCTGGATCGGCACGATCTGCAGCGCGAACACCAGCACGAACAGCACGTCGCGGCCCTTGAATTTCATCCACGCGAACGCGTATCCCGCGAGCGAGGCGATCACGAGCGGGAACACGGTCGCCGGGATGGAGATCGCGATCGAGTTGATGAACGGCCCGAGCAGGCTGTCGCGGCCGAACAGCACGTTGCCGTAGTTCTCGAACGTGACCGTCGGATTGACTAAGATGTTCCACCAGCCGGTGCGGAGCGTGTCGGTCTCCGGGCGGATCGACGTGAGGAACAGGCCGATCGTGGGGATCGTCCACAGCACCGCGATGACGAGGGACGCGATGGTCGCGCCACGGCTCGTAAGACGCTGCTTGGTGTTACGGGTCGCTGTCTTGACGACGGATTCTTTGAGGGCCGGGTTGGCCACGATGGATGTGGTCATCGGATTTCCCTACTCTTCTGGATCTGCCTGGCATTGAAGATGACGATCGGGAGCACGAGCAGGAACAGGATGACGGCGAACGCCGACGAGCGCCCCGCCTCGAACTTCTGCAGCAGGGTCACCATCTCGTTCGCGATGATCCCGGTGTCCGGATACGCGGTTCCCATCGTCCGCACGATGTCGAAGACCTTGAGGGATGCGATCGAGATCGTCGTGAGCACGACGATCAGCGAAGGCCGGATCGACGGGATCGTGACGTTCCAGAAGCGCTGCCAGGCGTTGGTGCCGTCCAGCTGCGCCGCCTCGACCTGCTCGATCGGCACGCCCTTGATCGCCGCGGAGAGCACGACCATCGCGAAACCGGTCTGAACCCAGATGAGCACGACCATCAGCAGGAAGCTGTTGAGCGGCACCTGCTGCAGCCAGTTGACGGGATCGCCACCGAACAGCGTCACGATCCCGTTGAGCACGCCGATCTGGTCGCGGTCCGCGGGGCGGTAGTCGTAGACGAAGCGCCAGATGATGCTCGCGCCGACGAAGGAGATCGCCATGGGCATGAACACCAGGACCTTGAAGAACTTCTCGCCCCGTGACTTGTCGATGAAGACCGCGTAGGCCAGGCCGATCGCGGTGGAGAACACCGGGACCACGAGCACCCAGAAGATCGTGTTGCGGATGACGACGATGTTCTGCGGCTGACTGAAGACCCAGGCGAAGTTGTCGAGTCCGATGAACACCCCGCGGTTGCTGAGAAGCGAGTTCCAGAGCGTTGCGAAGGTCGGGTAGACCAGGCCGATCAGCAGCAGGGCGAAGGCGGGCGCGAGGAATCCGAAGAGGGCGAAGACGTACCCTCTGCCCTCGCGACTGCGGTAGTCGAGGAGGAAGAACAGCCCGCCGAGCACGACGGCCACGGCGACCGCCCACCAGACGGATCCCAGCAGGAGGAACGCGAGGCCCGGGATGACCAGGCACGCCGCCAGCCTCAGGATGGTGAACTTTCGGCCCGGGCGCGGGGCGACCTCGATCAAGAGGATGATGCCGGCGGCGGCGGCGAGGAACAGGCCCACGATGACCGGGACCTGCAGGAGCGGCGGGAGAGTGCCGATCCAGGTGAGGAGATCCTTCATGAATCGCCCTTTCGTTGTCGACGTTGACGAACGTGGTTCGAGGGTAAAGGACGGCGGGCCGCCCGGTCCATGACCGAGCAGCCCGCCGCCTCACTCTGTTACGAGCTAGGCCAGCTGGCTTCGATGGAATCGAGCACGTCATCCGTGCTCGTGCCGTTCACCCAGTCGACCATGCCGGTCCAGAACGTCCCCGCTCCGACAACGCCCGGCATGAGGTCCGAGGCGTCGAAACGGAAGGTGGTGTTCGGGTCCTGCAGGGTCTCGATCGCCTGCGACAGGATGGCGCTCGACGCGTTCGACGGGTCAAGACCCTTGTTCGCGCTGATCACACCACCCAAGGCGACCCGGCTGTTCGCCCAGTCCGCACTCGCGAGGTATTCCTGCACCTTGATGGTGTCGGCGTCGTTGGAGAATGCTCCGACGATCTCGCCACCACCTGTGACCGCGCCTGCTCCGGCCTCTTCGGCCGGGGTGATGAACGCCCAGATACCGGCGTCCTCACCGACGGTGCCACCGGCATCCGTGATGAAGCCCTCGTAGAACGAGGCCTGGTGGTGCAGGATGCAGCTGCCGTCGACGAGCGCCGTTGCCGGGTCGCCGAACGGGGTGCTGTTGATCGTGACGACGTCACCGAATCCGGCGTTGACGTACTCCGGGTTCTTCAGGATGTCGCCGACCGAGTCGAACGCCGAGGCGATCGCCGGGTCGTTGAACGGGATGTCGTGCGAAACCCACTGGTCGTAGACCTC
>JBDSKH010000158.1:0-4659 GCA_039917005.1 Pseudolysinimonas sp. | reverse complement strand
TCGCCGGGCCGACATCGAGCGCACGCTGCCGCTCTCCTCGATCACCGCGGTGACCCCCGCCGCTGCCGCTGAGTAACCCGCTGGTTGAGTAGCCGCGCAGCGGCGTGTCGAAACCAGCACACCCGCGGGTGGTTTCGACACGCGTCGCTTCGCGGCGCTACTCAACCGGCGACGGCGGCTCTCAGCGACCCCGACTAGGCTAGGCAGTTATGTCAGACGGCCCCCTGATCGTTCAGAGCGACCGCACAGTGCTGCTCGAAGTCGCGCACCCGGACGCCGACGACGCGCGCCACGAGCTCGCGATCTTCGCCGAGCTCGAGCGCGCACCGGAGCACGTCCACACCTATCGCATCACGCGCCTGGGCCTCTGGAACGCCCGCGCCGCCGGCCACACGGCCGAGCAGATGCTCGAGACGCTCGAGCGTTTCGCGAAGTTCCCGGTGCCGCAGACCGTGTCGATCGACATCGCAGAGACGGTGGGCCGGTACGGGCGCCTCGTGATCACGCGCGACACCCCCGCGGAAGACGGCACGCCCGGCGAGCTGCTCATCACATCCACCGACCCTGCCGTGCTCGCCGAAATCACCCGCAGCCCCAAGGTCGGGCAGTTCCTCGGGGTGCGGCGCACCTCCACCGAGTGGACGCTCATGCCGTGGGCGCGCGGGCAGGTCAAGCAGGAGCTGCTCAAGCTCGGCTGGCCCGCCGAGGACCACGCCGGCTACACGCCGGGGACGCCGCACGACATCGAGCTCATCCAGGACTCCTGGCATCTGCGCGACTACCCGCAGAAGGCGATCGACAACTTCTTCGACGGCGGCTCGGGAGTCGTGGTGCTGCCGTGCGGCGCCGGCAAGACCCTGGTCGGCGCGGGCGCGATGGCGCAGGCGGACACCACGACGCTGATCCTCGTGACGAACACCGTGAGCGCGCGGCAGTGGCGCAGCGAGCTGCTGAAGCGCACGACCCTGACCGAGGATGAGGTGGGCGAGTACTCGGGATCGGTCAAGGAGATCAAGCCGGTCACGATCGCGACCTACCAGATCCTCACCGCCAAGCGGAAGGGCGAGTACGCCCACCTCGCGCTGCTCGATGCGCTCGACTGGGGTCTCATCATCTACGACGAGGTACACCTGCTGCCGGCGCCCGTTTTCAAGCTGACCGCCGAGCTGCAAGCCCGGCGCCGCCTCGGCCTCACGGCCACGCTCGTGCGCGAAGACGGACGCGAGTCCGACGTGTTCTCGCTCATCGGCCCCAAGCGCTTCGACGCCCCGTGGAAAGAGATCGAGGCGCAGGGATTCATCTCCCCGGCATCCTGCTACGAGGTGCGCATCGACCTGCCCGCCGAGGAGCGGCTCGAGTACGCTGCGAGCGCCGACGATGAGCGGTACCGGCTCGCGGCGACGGCTCCGGCCAAGCTGCGCGTCGTGCGCGAGCTGGTCGCCAAGCACGAAGGCGAGCGCATCCTGGTAATCGGGCAGTACCTCGACCAGATCGACGAGCTCGCCGAGGCTCTCGGCGCTCCGAAGCTGACGGGCGCGACGCCGGTCGAGGAGCGCGAGCGGCTGTACGAGGAGTTCCGCGAGGGGCGCACGAAGGTGCTCGTCGTGAGCAAGGTCGCGAACTTCTCCGTCGACCTGCCAGAGGCGACTGTCGCCATCCAGGTCTCCGGATCGTTCGGGTCGCGGCAGGAGGAGGCCCAGCGCCTCGGCCGGTTGCTGCGTCCGAAGGAGAGCGGCCTGCCCGCGAACTTCTACACGCTGGTCGCGCGCGACACCGTCGATCAGGACTTCGCGCAGAACCGCCAGCGCTTCCTCGCCGAGCAGGGCTACTCCTACACGATCCTCGACGCCGACAGCCTGGCCGCCGCGTAGCTCCGACGGGGGTCGGCGGCATACTGGGCGGCATGGCCGGACCACCGCTCCCGTTCACGATCGACGTCCCCGAGGCGGAACTCGACGACTTGCGCCGCCGCTTGCGCGCGACACGATGGCCGGATGCGGTGGCCGACGACTGGTCGCAGGGCACGGCTCCCGGCGACCTCCGACGACTCGTCGAGCACTGGGGCAACGCGTTCGACTGGCGCGCGGCGGAGAGGCGCCTGAACGCCCTCGACCACGTCACGGTCAAGGTCGACGGCGAGCGCATCCACGCCGTCCGCGCGGGAACGCCGGGCGCGACGCCCCTGCTGCTCGTGCACGGGTGGCCCGACAGCTTCCTGCGATTCGAGAAGGCGATTCCACTGCTCGCCGCGCGGTTCGAGCTCGTCATCCCCAGCATCCCCGGCTACGGATTCAGCGACCGGCCGGCCAGCGCACTCGGCCCGGCCGGCGTCGCCCGCCGGTTCGCGCAACTCATGACCGCCCTCGGCCACGAGCGGTTCGGCGTCCACGGCGCCGACATCGGATCGCAGATCGCCGAGCAGCTGGCGCTGTTCGCGCCCGACCGCGTGATCGGCCTGCATCTCGGCGACGTTCCGCTGCGCCGGCTGCGGGCGCTCGACTCGGCGGACCTGAACGAGGCCGAGCTCGCCTGGCGCGCGGCGATGCAGGAGTGGGAGGGGGCGGAGGGCGCCTACGCGCACCTGCAGCGCACCAAGCCGCAGACACTGGCCGCATCGCTCAACGACTCCCCCGCCGGGCTGGCGAGCTGGGTGCTCGAGAAGTTCCGCGCCTGGAGCGATTGCGACGGCGACGTCTTCTCCCGGTTCACCCTCGACGAGCTGGCGACCAACCTCACCATCTACTGGGTCACGCAGACGGCCGGGTCGGCGGGACGCTACTACCTCGACGCGCGTCTCGCCGAGCTCGACAGCAGCCCGGTGACCACGCCCACCGGTATCGCCACGTTCCCGAAGGATCTGCTCGTCGCGCCCGGACGCTCCGCCGAGCGCTGGTTCAACCTCCAGCGCCTCACGCAGATGCCCCGCGGCGGGCACTTCGGGCCCTGGGAGGAGCCGGAGTCCTGGAGCACCGAGGTCATCGCGTTCTTCGATCAGCTCGGCGCCTGATCTCGGCCGCCGGCCGACCAGCATTCCGGGCGATCCCGGTCATACGGGGCCATCTGGTACGCCCCGCATGTCCGGGTTGACCCTGGATGCGGGCGGCGCCTACCGGCGGTAGCGCAGCAGCAGCGTGTCACCCGAGCGCAGCGCCGTCGCGAGCCGCATGTCCCGCGGCGGCGTCTCGCCGTTAGCGATCCGGCGCGAGTCCCCCGCCTCGAGGCTCGGCGCGATCGTCACGCACAGCTCGTCGACGGCGTCGGCCGCGAGGAAGCTGCCGAAGAGCGTGGGCCCGCCCTCGCACAGCACGTGCGTCAGCCCTCGCTCCCGCAGCGCGGCCACTGCCTTCGCGGGGTCGACTTGCGCACAGCCGGCGACCACCACATCCGCGACGTCGCTGAACCGGGCGACGCCCGTCGCGCGCTCCGTGGTCAGCACGATCGGGCGCACGGGCGCCTTGGTGAAGATCGGGGACGCCGGGTCGAGATCGAGCTCACCCGTCACGATCGCGAACACCGGATGCGGGGGCCGGCCGTTCGCCGTGCGCCAGGCCGCGGAGGCATCCGAGACCCGCATCGGTCCGTACCCCTCGTCGCGCACCGTGCCCGCACCGACGACCACGACGTCGCACACCCGGCGCAGCAGCTCGAAGAGCCGCTTGTCGGCCGGGCCGGAGAGACCGCCCGAGCGTCCGCCGCGGGTCGCCGCCCCGTCGATGCTCGACACGAAGTTGACCCGCACCATGCCGGGCCCGTCAGGATCGAGGCCCGCGACGATGTCGTCGTCGGTCAGGTTCTCGGCCGGCTCCGGCCAGAGTCGATCGATCCGGGTGGTCATGTCCCCATGCTCACACGTTGTTCGTGGGGTGCGTATTGTGCTCGAGCAGGGTGGGGGCGCGCATGCCCAGGATCGTCTCGGTCATCCGCACCGCCGCGACCGTCTCCGGCACGTCGTGCATGCGCACGATGCGGGCTCCCTTCATGATGCAGACCACCATCGCGGCGATCGAGCCCTCGAGCCGCATCCCCTGCTCCCGGCCGATCGACTCGCCGACGAAGTCCTTGTTCGAGACGGCCGCCAGCGCCGGCAGGCCGATGTCCGCGATCTCGTCGAAGCGGCGGGTGAGCTCGAGCGAGTGCAGCGTGTTCTTGTCGAGGTCGTGGCCGGGGTCGACGATGAGGCGATCGCGGCGAACGCCCGCGGCCTCCGCCCGGGCGACTCTGTCCTCCAGGAACGCGATGACCTCGGCGACCACGTCGTCGTACTTCGCTGCCGGCTTCTCGGTGCGGGGCGGCCCGATGCTGTGCGTGATCACGAGGGTCGCGTCGCTGTCTGCGATCACGCCGGCCATGCCGGGGTCGCCGAGCCCGCTGGTGTCGTTGATGACGGCGGCTCCGGATGCGATGGCCGCACGCGCGACGGCAGCACGGTTCGTGTCGACCGAGACGACGACGTCCGACGCGGCGACGATCCCCTCGACGACCGGCACCACGCGCGCGATCTCCTCCTCGACGGTGACCTCGGGCCCGCGCCCGAACGGGACGCCCCCGATGTCGACCCAGTCGGCGCCCGCAGCGGCCGCCTGCAGCGAAGCAGCCACGGCGCTGTCCAGCGCGAAGGTCGCACCCCTGTCGTAGAACGAATCGGGCGTACGGTTGACC
>JBDSKH010000157.1:0-15683 GCA_039917005.1 Pseudolysinimonas sp. | reverse complement strand
GTCCAGCAGCGTCGCGGCTCGTGGTGGGAGTGGGACGACGTCAAGCGCGGACTCGAGCGCATGTTCCGGCTCGGCGAGGTGGTCTCGGGCGGGCGCACGAACTTCGAGCGCACCTACGCGCTGCCCGAGCAGGTACTTCCTGCCGAGATCATCGACCAGCAGATACCGCGTGATCAGGCGGTGTACCGCCTCATGGCGATGTCGGCCGAGGCGCACGGCATCGGCACCCTCGGCGACCTCGCCGACTACTACCGCATCAAGCAATACGACTCGAAGCCCGCGCTCGAGCGCCTGCTCGACGAGGGCCACGTGCGCGAGGTCACGGTCGCCGGCTGGGGCAAGAAGGCCTACCTGCACCGGGATGCCCGCGTGCCCCGCCGCATCGAAGCGGCAGCCCTGTTGTCGCCTTTCGACCCCGTGGTGTGGCAGCGCGAACGGGCGGAGCGCCTGTTCGGCTTCCACTACCGCATCGAGATCTACACGCCGGCTCCGAAGAGGGTCTTCGGCTATTACACGCTGCCGGTTCTCATCGACGAAGAGCTGGCGGGCCGCATCGACCTAAAGAACGACCGGCAGGGCAAGGTGCTGCGCGTGCAGTCGGCCTGGCGCGAGGAGGGCGCGCGCACCGGGATCGCCGAGCGCATCGTGCCGGTGCTCCGCGAGATCGCGACATGGCAGGGCTGCGAATCGATCGCGGTGGCCGATCGGGGCGATCTGGCGCGGGAACTCGCGGGCGCCCTGGGCGTGCCGCTGTCAACCTGAGACGGCCCGTCGAGCGTCGAGAGGGTATGGCAATGAACCCGCTCGTGCGTCACGCCGTCCTCGGCGTCGTCTTGACCTCCGTCGTTCTGGGAACCGCCGCCTGCGGCCTGCCCCCGGCGCCCCACGCCACCCCCGACAGCCCGGTCGTCGCGGCCACACCCGAGCCCGCCGATCCCGCCGGGCCGGCCGCCGCATCCGGTGAGCGCCCCGAGCCCGCAGCGGACGTGACCTGCAACGACCTCACGAACCCGGCGCAGCTCGATCCGATCTTCGCCGTCGCCGTCAACCTCGCGCCGCCGACCCGTACCTACGAGTACGTGGGTGCGACGATCGCCGACGAGTGGGTCGTGCGGCAGGCCGGCGGCATCGCCTGCCAGTGGAGCGATCCGGAAGGCATTTCGACCTCCGAGGGCCGGTACCTGTCCGGGATGGACCTGCGGCTGCTCGCCGCATCCGGACCGCAGTGGCAGGAGTATTCCGACGCGGAGGGCGACGGCAGCGACCAGCGCTTCAGCTGCAGCGAGTACGGGTACTGCGACTTCGACGTCTACACCGCCACCGGCTGGTGGCTGTCGCTCTCGGCATTCAACATCGACGCGCTCCCGGCTCCCACCGAGGCCTCCCTGCGCGCGCTGACCCTCCCCGTCTTCTCCTCGATCGCGACCACCGTGGCGGCGCTCCCCGCACCCGATCCGGGCTGGGCGGCTCCGACGCCGGATATCGCGTTCGGCGGCGGCTGCACCGGCGTCACGACGGGCGAGCGCATCGCGTCGGCTCTCGGCCTCGGCGTCGCGGTCGGCAACGAGTCCTACGAGTACCCGTACATCACGACCGCCGCGATGCTGTCGATCGGCGGCTCGGACTGCCGCTGGGTGCGCGCGAGCGACGGCTGGGACATCGCCTACATCGAGGTGCTTCCCGGCGGCTCATGGGCGCAGGAGGCCGCGAAGGCAGCCATGGAGGCGAACGGCGCGACCGTCCCGACTCCCGCGGTCGCCGGCGTTCCGGCCGGTGCCACCGCGCTATACCATCACGTCGATTCGACGGCTCTGGATGTCGTGCTCGGCGGATCCTGGATCAAGATCTCGATCTCGGCGGGTTCCGAGACCGGCGTCCTGTCGGTCGAGGACGCGCTGGTCGCCATCGGCGCCGACATCGCGGCGCACGCCGGCTAGCGGGCGGGTCTCGATACACCGGCCGCCGGCCGGCACTCGACCAGCTGAGCGCTAGAACTTGGTCGCGTTGTTGCGGAGGCGCGCGACGCGATCGATGATCGGCGGGTGCGTGCTGAACATGCGCGCGAGGAAGCCGGGCCGGTTCGGGTCGGCGATCCACAAGTGCGACATGCTCGTGTTGGTGCGCGCCACCGGCCGGGCGTTCACTCCGAGCTTCTCCAGAGCGCTCGCCAGGGCCTCGGGGTTGCGGGTGGTGAGCGAGCTGGTCGCATCGGCGAGGTACTCGCGCTGACGTGAGACAGCCGCCTGCACGACGGCGGCGACGATCGGCGCCAGGATGGCGGCCACCAGGCCGATCGCGATCACGATCAGGAACGCGGGTCCGCCGAGGTTGCTGTTGCGGCTGCGGCCGCCCCAGAAGATCATCCGGAAGATGATGTCGGCGATGAGGCCGATCGCGATCACCAGCCCGAAGACGATGAGCGAGACCCGGATGTCGTAGTTCTTGACGTGGCCCATCTCGTGAGCCATGACACCCTCGAGCTCCGAGTCGGTCATCAGGTCGAGCAGGCCGGAGGTCGCCGCAACCACCGCGTGCTCGGGGTCGCGCCCGGTCGCGAAGGCGGTGGGCGCCGGGTCGTTGATGATGTAGACCCTCGGGGTCGGCAGACCCTCGGTGATCGCCAGGTTCTCGACGATGCGGTAGAGCCGCGGGTTGTCGGCCTTCTGGATCTCACGCGCGCCGCTCAGCGCGAGGGTCTCGCGGGTCGCCACGAAGTACTGGAACAGCGCGTACAGCGCGGCGATCACGAACACGATGATCGCGATCGACCAGTCGTTGAAGTACCACGCCACCAGCGAGCCGAGGCCGCCCAGGATCAGCAGGAACAACAGGATGATGAACACGGTGTTGCGCTTGTTCTTCGCAATCGCGCTGTACATAGATATCCCAGGGTGGGTTTCGGCACGCGTCGCTGAGGGCGGCGCTACTCAACCTTGATCGGGCCGGTTAGACCGGTCCGATCAAAACTGCACGCGCGGCGGCTCGGCGATCGCTGCCGGCTCGTCGACCTCGAAGAACTCGCGCTCCTTGAAGCCGAGGCTGCGCACGAACAGGGTGTTCGGGAACACCTTGATCTTCGTGTTCAGCTCGCGCACGCCACCGTTGTAGAACCGACGCGAGGCCTGGATCTTGTCTTCGGTGTCGACCAGCTCCGCCTGCAGCTGCAGGAAGTTCTGGTTCGCCTGCAGCTGCGGGTACGCCTCGGCGACGGCGAAGATGCTCTTCAGCGCCGACTGCATCATGTTCTCCGCCTTGCCGGCCTCGGCCGGTGTGCTGGCGTTGACCGTCGCCGCACGTGCGGCCGTGACGTTCTCGAACACCTGCTTCTCGTGCGCGGCGTAGCCCTTGACGGATTCGATGAGGTTCGGGATGAGGTCGGCACGACGCTTCATCTGAACGGTGATGTCGCTCCAGGCCTCGTCGACGCGCACATTGAGGCGCACGAGGCCGTTGTAGGTCGACCAGAGGTAGATGCCGATGATGACGACAAGGAGGACGATGACGCCCACGACGATCAGAAGTTCCATGCGCTCATCATAGAGGCGAGTCCCGGAATCTCTACCCGCGGGATGCCAGAACCGCGCGCAGCCAGCGGTAAGAGGTCTTGGGTGTGCGCTTCAGCGTCTCGTAATCGACGTGGATGATCCCGAACCGCTGGGTGTAGCCGGCCGCCCACTCGAAGTTGTCGAGCAGACTCCAGACGAAGTAGCCCTCGGGCACCAGGCCGGGGACGCCCTCGGCGGCGATGGCCATGTGCGCGGCGAGGTAGGCGACCCGCTCCGGATCGTCGACGGCGCCGTCGGGCCCCACGACATCCGGGAAGCTCGCCCCGCCCTCGGTGATGATCACGGGGGGCAGGCGATCGCCGTACCGCTCGCGCAGGTTCTCGAGCACGACGCGGAGGTGGTCGGGGGCGATCGGCCAGCCGAATCCGGTCTGCGGAAACTCCGGCCAATCGGCGAGGTAGAACGGGGCGGAGTCCATCGCCTCGCTGACGCCGTCCGGGTTGCCGGTGCCGGGCGGCGGCGAGCCGGCCGCGATCCGGCTCGGAAAGTAGTAGTTGAGCCCGTAGAAGTCGAGGGGCTGCGAGATGAGCGCCAAATCCCTTTTGCGGCTGCGCGACAGGATGCCGAGAGCCGCCCCCAGCGCACCGACGCCGTGCGGGGGGCTCGGCGAGCGACCGAGCAGCACCGGATCGGCGAAGAGCCGGTTGTGCAGGAAGTCGAAGAGGTCGGCGTAGGCGGCGTCTTTCGGGGAATCGGTGGCCGGGACGCTGACCGTGTGCACGTTGGTGATGCCGATGCGTCCGGCGACGGGCACGGCCCGCAGCGCCTCGACGGCGTATCCGTGCGCGAGCAGGAGGTTGCGCGCGACCTTCGGGATCGCGAGAGACGACCCGAGGCCCGGCGCATGCACATCGAGCCCGTAGCCCTCGAGCGTCACCGTGCACGCCTCGTTGATCGTCACCCAGGAGTCGACGCGATCGCCGAACGCCTCCCCGGCGATCCGGGCGAACTCGGCGAAGCGGAGCGCCGTGTCGCGGCGACGCCAGCCGCCACGCTCCTCGAGCTCGAGCGGGGTGTCCCAGTGGAACAGAGTCGCCATCGGCCGGATGCCCGCGGCGAGCAGCTCGTCGAGCAGCCGGTCGTAGAACGCGATCCCGGCGGGATTGCCCGGCCCGGTGCCATGCGGCTGGACGCGAGTCCACGAGAGCGAGAACCGGTACGCGTCGAGGCCGAGGTCACGCATGAGGGCGACGTCCTCGCGGTAGCGGTGGTAGTGATCGGTGGCGACCCGCGCATCGGAGCCATCGATGATCACGCCCGGCCGCTGCGTGAACTCGTCCCACGTCGACGGGCTGCGGCCGTCCTCTTCGGCGGCGCCTTCGATCTGGAATGCCGCCGTCGCGGCGCCGACGATGAAACCATGGGGGAGCTCGAGGGGGGGTCTCGACACGCCGCCCTCGGCGGCTACTCGACCGGCGGTCACTTGCCCAGCACCCGGTCGAGATAGGCATTGGCGAACACGCGGTCCGGGTCGAGGCGGTCTCGCATGGCGCGGAAGTCGGCGAACCGGGGATAGCGTCCGGAGAGCTCCGCGGCATCCTGGAAATGGATCTTGCCCCAGTGCGGGCGGCCGTCGTAGCCGCGCAGCACCCGGTCCACGGCCCGGAAGTACGGCAGGTGATCTTCGCGCCAGTACTGATGGATCGCGATGTAGCCCGACTCGCGCTCGTACGCGGTCGACATCCAGATGTCGTCGGGTGCGGCGACACGCACCTCGATGGGGAACCCGACGCGCCATCCGCTGCGGTCGATGAGATCCCGGATGTCACGGAGGGCCTGCGGGATCGCCGGCCGGGGCAGGGCGTACTCGCACTCCCGGAAGCGCACCGTGCGCGGGCTCGTGAACACCTCGTAGGAGACGTCGGTGAACTCGCGGTGCCCGTAGACGCGCGTGGCGAACCTGTTGATAGGCGGCGTCCAGCTCGGGATGACGCTGCCGAGCGCCGACTTCACGCCGAGCGCGCCGTTCTGCATGAGGCGCTCCTCGATCCAGTTCGAGACGGCGCCCGGCTTCTTGTGGACGGCATCCGCGGGCAGGCGCGTGTTGGTGCGGGTCATCACGACGTCGGTGTGCGGCCAGTAGTAGAACTCGAAGTGGTCGGCCTCGACGGCGCGCTGCTCGAAGGTGCCGAGCACGTCGTCGAACCGCTCGGGCCGCTCGACGGCCTTGAGCAGGAACGAGGGGACGCATTGCAGCGTCACCTCGACCATGATGCCGAGGGCGCCGAGCCCGAGGCGCACGGCGGGCAGCAGGGCCGGGTTGTGCTCCTCGTCGACGTGCAGCAACTGACCGTCGGCCGTGACGAGCGTGACGCCAACGATCTGGGCGGCCAGCCCGCGGTAGCCGGCGCCCGTTCCGTGCGTCCCGGTGGATGTCGCGCCGGCGATCGTCTGCTGGTCGATGTCCCCCATGTTCTCGAGCGCGAGCCCGTGCGGATCGAGGAGGGCGGGAAGCTGATAGAGGTGGGTTCCGGCGCCCAGGGTCGCCCGGCCGCGGGCGGCATCGACGTGCAGCAGGCCGTCGATCGCACCGACGTCGACGAGCACTCCGACGGTCGCCGCGATGTCGGTGAAGCTGTGGCCCGCGCCGATCGCCTTGACCGTGAGGCCGCGCTCGCGCGCCGCCGCCACGACCGCCACGACCTCGTCGACGCTCCTCGGGCGCGCGCGATACGCGGGGGTGGAGCTCTCGGCCCTGCTCCAGTTGCTCCACGAGGTGACGGGGTCGACGAGCAGGTCGCTCACAGGAACGCCTTGCCCTCGCCGCGGTAGGTCGGCAGCTCGGCGACGATGGCTCCGCCCTGCACGACGGAGAACGCGTCGAGGTGCTCGCTCAGCTCCCCGGCCTTGGTGTGGCGCAGCCACACCCGGTCGCCGATCGCCAGGTCACGGGCTGAGGGGCCGATGAGCGGGGTCTGGACCTCTCCGGCGGCCTCGCGGGGCAGCATCCGGAGGCCCTGGGGCCAGGCGACCTGCGGAAGCCGATCGGCGGCGGGCGGGCCGGATGCGATCCAGCCACCGCCGAGCAGCGTCGCGATCTCGGGCGTCGGCCGCCGTACGACGCTGAGCGCGAAGGCCGCCGCGGGCGCCGGCGTGAACTGCCAGTAGCCGTCGAACAGATGAGGGCCGAAGAGCCCGGAACCGGCCGCGATCTCGGTGACGCTCTGGTCGGCGTGGGTGGACTCCAGCGATCCGGTGCCGCCGCCATTCACGAACTCGAGTTCGGCGATCTCCCGCACCGAGGTCACCGCGGCACCGCGGCGCCCGGCGAGCTCGGAGGCCGACGCCTTCTGCATCGCGCGCACCGCGAGCCTGCCCGGACCCTTGTTGACGAGTCCGGCGATCTGCGCCTCGTAGCCCATCATGCCGACCAGAGTGAAGCCGGGCCGGGAGACGATCACCTCGGCCAGCGCGCGCGCCTGCGCCGGCTCGTGCACCGGAGAGCGGCGCACGCCGAGGTGCCCGAGCATGGGGGCGCGATACGACGCGTCGAGCTCGATGCAGATCCGGATGCTGTTGCGCTTCGCGGGGGCGGCCGCGGCGTCGATCAGGTCGAGCTGCGCGACGTCGTCGATCATCACGGTCACACATGATGCCAGGGACTCGTCACTTGCAAGCCGCGCGATCGCCGACCGGTCGACACTCGGGTAGCCGACCACCACATCCTGGATCCCGCCCTCGGCCAGCCAGAGCGCTTCCGGCAACGTGTACGCGAGGACCCCGTGATAGCCGGGCAACGCCAGCACGGCATCGAGAACAGCGCGGACTCGCACGCTCTTGCTCGCCACGCGGATCGGCGTGCCGGCGGCGCGGTCGAGCATGTCGAACGCGTTCGCCGCCAGCGCCTCAGCGGAGATGACCCCGTACGGCGGATCGAGCCGGCTCGTCGCCGCGGTGAGCTGCGGCCAATAGCGGGCAGGCTCGCGCCATGCCGCGTCCGCGGCCGGCCGCGTGAGGGCGAGTGTCGCGGTGTGATCGGGCGCAGGGGGCACGGCCTACTGCACCGACCGGATCGGCGTGATCGTCACGGCACCGAGCAGCGCCACGAGCCCGGACAGCAGGAACAGTCCGGTGAAGCCGCCGAGCGCCACGACGACGTAGGCGCCCAGCAGAGGTGCGAGGGCCTGCGGCACCGCGGAGGCGATGTTCATGACGCCGAGGTCCTTGCCGCGGTCGGCGGCCTCCGGCAGCACCTGGGTGGCGAGCGCCTGGTCGACCGAGAGGAAGCAGCCGTAGCCGAGGCCGAGCAGCCCGGCGGCGACGAGCGCGACCGTGAAGTTCGGAGACAGCGCCAAAAGGAGCGCCGCACACGCCTGCAGCACGGCGGCAAAGGTCACGAATGGTTTGCGGCGACCCATGGCGTCGCTGAGGCGGCCGAGGAACAGCGACGCCAAGATGACGAAGACCGTGTATACCAGCGACAGGATGAGGAGCGACTCCGTGGCATCTGCCACTTTCAGGCCGTCCTGCAGGAAATAGAACAACAGGGTCGTCCCGAGTGCGTTGCCGAGGTTGATCAGGATGCGGCTGGCGAGCGTCCAGGCGAAGTCCGGGTTCTTGCGAGGCGATACCCACATCCCGCGGACGATCGCACCGGCCGTGAACTTCGGACGCTGCTCGCGCGGGAGCACGGCGTCCTTGACGAAGATCAGGAACGGTGCGACCAGGATCAGCAGGAGCACAGCCAGCGCGATGTAGCCCGCCTCCTGAGCAAAGCTGCCGAACGCCTCGGCCGTGAACACCAAGAAGATCAGCAGGAGACCGAGGATCGTCCCGATCGCCTGAGGTGCGGAGATCCAGCCCGACACGAAGCCGCGCTGCCGCACCGGCACCTGGTCGGAGATCGTCGCGGTGAGCGCCGCCGTCAACACGCAGAATCCGCTGAGCGCCAGAGACCACCAGATGCCGACGCCGACGAAGTCGGTCTGCAGGCCGAGGATGACGAGCGACATCCCGAAGGCGAGTGCGCCGCCGAGGATCCAGGGACGTCGACGACCGAACCGGGATGTGGTCCGGTCCGACAGGGCACCGCTGAGCGGGTAGACGATGATGGCGCAGACTCCGGCGATCCCGGAGATGACGCCGAACGCGATCACGGAGTCCAGCCAGTCGCCGGTGTTGCCGCGGACGTTGTCCACCTGCACGGGGAGCAGGAGCTGGATGGGGGTGAGTTGCGCCATCCAGATTCCGAGCCAGGCAGCGGCGAAGGCGGCGATCCAGCCACCGGTGATGGCGCGCTTCGGTTCGGCGAAGGGCGACGGGGTCGACGGTGTCTGCGTCGCCTCTGCGGCGGTCATGCGGCCACCGCCTCGCGTGCGAACGCGGAAACGGCGTCGGCGGCGTGGCCGATGGACCGTTCTGCGGCGGCATCGTCGCGATCGGCGAGCCAGGCGAGCGTGAGCCCGTCGGTCAGGGTGACGAGCAGGCGGGCGAGATCTGGCACGGGAATGCTCCATTCGATGTGCAGCAGGGATGCGCCGGCCTCGAGGAGGTCGGCGGCGAGGGCGTGGTAACGGTGGTACTGCTCGGCCGGTAGGTCGGCGAGGTGGGGCGTCCGGAGGGCGTATTGGGTCAGCTCGAACATGGCCTGCTCGTTGCCGGGGTCGGAGCGGACGTGGTCGAGGTAGCCGCGCAGGGCGAGGCGGATGGCTTCGCGGGGGGTACGTGCTTCGTGCAGGAAGGTCGCGGCGGCGACGCCTTCGCCGGCGACGACCAGGTCGACGACGTCGCGCAGCAGCTCATCGCGGGAGGCGACGGCGTAGTGGAAGCTGGCGAGCGGCATCCCCGCCTCGGCGACGATGGCGCGGGTGGTGGCGGCGGCGAGGCCGTCACGGGCGATGACGGTGAGGGCGGCCTCGGCGAGGGCTGCGCGGCGTTCGGATGCGGGGATACGGGTCATCGCGCTCGTCCCCTCTGCGTCTGACGCGGCGCCGATGCCCGCGAAGTGGGTCAAGCGTCCCAGACGGGCGTCCCGGACGCAAGCGCGCCGCGCGCCCACTTCGGGGGGCGCCGAGATGCCCAACCCTTCGTGTCCCGCCGTCGAGGAGTGCTCCCGCTGAGATTCGAACTCAGACTGCAGCGATTTTAAGTCGCCTGCCTCTGCCAGTTGGGCTACGGGAGCCTGGGGACAGGGTAACTCGCGAGGGTGGTCTCGACACGCGGCTGCGCCGCTACTCGACCGGCGGGTGTGGCCTCGACACGCGGCTGCGCCGCTACTCGACCGGCGGGGGTGGGTCAGCCCTTGGGGCGCGCGGCGAACTCCTCGAACGCGGCACGCGGGGTGTCGCGGGCCGGGATGCCGACCAGGTCGCGCTTGGTGAGGAAGTTGATGATCCATTCGCCGAAGACGCGGACCTTGCGCTCCCACATCGGCATCGCGAAGCCGTGGTAACCCCGGTGCATGAACCAGGCGATGAGGCCCTTGACCGCGAACGGACCGTTCTGGAAGACGCCCTCGTAGAGACCGAAACCGGCGACGGCGCCCTGGTTGCGATGCGAGTACTCGCGGGGCTCCTCGCCGCGCAGTACGGCCGTGAGGTTGCGCGCCATGAGCTTGCCCTGACGCACGGCGTGCTCCGCGTTCGGCACGGTGAAGCCCGCGACGCCCTGGCCCTCGATGAGGTCGGGCACGGCGCACACGTCGCCGGCGCCCCAGGCGTCCGGAACCACGCCGTCGTCGTTGATGACACGCAGGTCGGCCTGCACCCGCAGGCGCCCGCGCTCCTCGATCGGAAGGTCGGTGCTGCGCAGCACGGGGTTGGCCATGACTCCGGCCGTCCAGACGATGAGGTCGGACTCGAAGGTCTGGCCGTCCGACATCTCCACCTTGCCATCCACGGCGCTCGCCAGCTGCGTGTTGAGGTGCACGGTGGCCGCGCGCTGCTCGAGGTTGCGGATCACCCAGTGGCTGGTGCGTCGAGACACCTCCGGCATGATGAAGTCCATCGCCTCGATGAGGTGGAAGTGGGTGTCATCGGTCTCGAGCTGGTGGTACTTGCCGACCAGCGCGCTCGCGAAGCTGCGCAGCTCGCCGAAGATCTCGATGCCCGCGAAGCCGCCGCCGACCACGACGACCGTGAGAAGGCGATCGCGCTCCGGCCCGGGAGGCAGGTTGGATGCCTTGGCGAAGTTGTCCGTCATCCGGTCGCGGATCGAGACGGCCTCTTCGATGTTCTTGAGCCCGATCGCCTGATCCGCGAGACCGGGGATCGGGAAGGTGCGAGTCACCGCCCCGGCGGTCACCACGACGATGTCGTAGTCGACATCCCACGGCTCGCCGACCTCGGGAGTGATGGTGGCCTTCTTCTCCGCATGGCGGATGTCGGTCACCTTGGCCGTGATCACCTTGGTGCGCTTCAGGTGACGACGGTGGCTGACGAGAGCGTGCCGCGGGTCGAGCGAGCCTGCCGCGACCTCGGGCAGGAACGGCTGGTACGTCATGTACGGCAGCGGGTCGACCATGGTGACCTCGGCCTCGCGGCGGCCGAGCCACTTCTCGAGCTTCTTGGCCGTGTAGAAGCCGGCGTAACCGCCACCGACGATCAGGATCTTGCGCACGATTGGACGACTCCTCAATGGGGAAAAACCGCTCCCAATCTATCGTGCCCGGCGACTGCTTCCGTACGCACGCAGGGCACCCGCAGCCAGCCCGACGAGCACCGTGGCGAGCAGCCCGACGACCAGGGTCGGGATGCCGACCAGCTGCAGCGAGGTGACCGACGGCAGCAGGGTTCCGATCGGGTTCTCTGGCCCCGCGATCGCCTCCGGGTCGGCGACTTCGTGCGGGGTCGCGCTCGGACCGGGTGTCGCCTCCGCGCGCCTGTTGAGCCGGATCCACTCGGCCAGATCGCCCATCGGGTTCTCGGTCACCGCAGGGATCTCGGCGTTCACCGCGGCAGCAGCATCCACGAGCCCGAACCCGTAGGTGAAGTCTGCGCCGGCCGGCCCGGCATCGCGCGCCGAACTGATCACCCGGTTGATGACATTGGCGGCATCGAGTTCCGGATGGGCCGCCCGCACGAGAGCGACGATGCCGGCGACGATGGGGGTGGCACCGCTCGTGCCGCTCCAGGTGACGTACTGCCCGCCGGGGATGACGCCGACGAGCTTCTCACTCGGCGCGGCCACGCCGATCGTGATGCCCTGCGACGAGGCGTCCCAGCTTGCCTGGCCGTTCTCATCCACGCCCGACACGGTGAGTACGCCCGGCATCGTCGCCGGTGCGCCGACCTCGACCGTGCCGCTGCCCCGGTTGCCCGCCGCGGCCACGACGACCACGTCGTTCTCCATCGCGTAGAGGAAGGCGTCGTCCCAGCTCTCCGGCCACTCGAGCGTGTTGCGGGTCAGCGACATGTTGATCACGTCGGCGCCGTTGTCGACAGCCCAGCGCACGGCCTCGGCGATCTGCTCGTCGGAGTCGTCGTCGCCAGCGCCGAACCCGATCGAGAGGGACAGGAGGGACGCCTGGGGTGCCGACCCGATCACGCCGGCCTCGCTGCCGGTGCCGCGCCCGGCCGCTAGTGAGGCGACCATGGTGGCGTGCTCGGCACCATCCGAGCCGACGGGATGCTGCCCGTTCGACGCGCCCTCCCCCGAGAAGTCGGCGCCGCCGACGACCGCTCCGGACAGGTCGCGGACGCTCGAGTCGATCCCGGTGTCGATGATCGCGATGGTGACACCGGCGCCCTGCGTCGTCGCCCAGGCGGCACGGATGCCGTAGTCGTCCAGCCAGTACTCGCGCGAACGCACCAGGTCGGCGGCGCGTTGCGGGGCGGCGGGGGGCGGCGCTGCCGTTGCGGCGGCAGGCACAGCGAGCGCGGCGACGACGAACCCTGCCGCCAGGATGCCGCGGGTCAGGCGGCGCACTGGCAGCGCTCCGGGCTCCAGGACGCGCGGGCCAGGGCGCGGTCGCCGACGGGGTTCACTCCCGGCCCGGCGGCGAGGGAGTGGGCCGCGAGCGCATGCAGGCATTTGATGCGGTCGGGCATGCCGCCGGCCGAGTATCCGGCGATCTCGGGGACATCCTCGATGCTCGCCCGGTCGGCGAGGTAGACCCCGTGCGCGACACGATAGGCGCCCGCCAGGTCGTCGTCGGCATCCAGCTCGGCGGACAGCTCCGCCATCACGCCGGTCGCCTCGAGTGTCGAGAGGGATGCCGTGGCGGCCGGGTGCGACAGGTAGTAGAGCGTGGGGAACGGCGTGCCATCTGGCAGCCGCGGGTGCGTCGCCACCACGGTCGGCTTGCCGCACACGCATCGCGCCGCGATGCCGACGACACCGCGCGCGGGACGCCCGAGCTGTCGGGAGACCTCGGCGATGTCCTCCGCGCTCGGAGGCGCGAACGGAGGCGTCGTCATCCTGCCGCGGCCCCCTGCTGCGGGCTCTCGAGCTGCGCGGGGCTGTCGAGCTGCTCGGGCGTGGCGTCGGTCAGGCCCGCGGTGAAGACGCTCGACAGCAATCCCCCGATCCAGTCCGTCTGCGTCGTCTGGATCTCGTCGCTGACCGGGAGCTCGCTGCCCGATCCCGTCACGTCGTCCTGCCCGATGACGAGGTAGCTGACGTCGCCGGGAAGAATGTAGAAAAGCCGTTCGCGAGCCTGCGCTTCGATGTAGGCCTGGTCCTCCCAGCGCGCGACCTCCTCGTTCAGGTCGTCCACCGCATCCTGAGCCTCGGCCAGCGACGCCTCGAGCTGGGCGATCTGCTGGCGCTGCTCGACGAGGGTCTTCAGCGGGGCGGCGAGCACGAGCAGGGCAGCGACGATGAGCCCGAGCATCGACAGCGCGAACCCGGAGAGACGAAAGTTTCGCAGCCACGCCGCCGGGCGGCTCTCCTCGGGGAGGGCCACCGGCACGCGGATCGTCTTCTCACGCCGGGCCATGCGTTCAAGGGTACGTGGGAGCGGCCGTGGAGACCCGCCGATCGGCGGCGGCGTGTACGTCGCAGATCGGCGCACGCGCGCCGCAGGAGCGGCGGCGCGCTAGCTGGCGCTGAAGCGCGGGAAGGCGTCGCGACCCGCGTACACGGCCGCCTCGCCGAGCTCCTCTTCGATGCGCAGCAGCTGGTTGTACTTGGCGACCCGGTCGGAACGGGCCGGCGCACCGGTCTTGATCTGGCCGGCGTCGGTGGCGACCGCGATGTCGGCGATCGTGGTGTCCTCGGTCTCACCGGATCGGTGGCTGATGATCGCGGTGTAGCCGGCGCGCTGGGCCATCGCCACGGCATCCAGAGTCTCGCTCAGCGTGCCGATCTGGTTCACCTTCACCAGGATCGAGTTCGCGGCCTTGAGGTCGATGCCCTTCTTGAGGCGCACCGGGTTGGTGACGAAGAAGTCGTCGCCGACGATCTGCACGTCGTCACCGAGCTGCTCGGTGAGGTGCACGTAGCCGTCCCAGTCGTCTTCGGCGAGCGGGTCCTCGATGGTCGCGAGCGGGTAGTCCTTGACGAGGCCTACCCAGAACTCGGTGAGCTGCTCGCCGGTCAGGCTGTTCTTCTCGAACGCGTATTTTCCGTCGGCGAAGAACTCGGTGGCGGCGACGTCGAGGCCGAGCGCGAAGTCCTGACCGGGCTTGAAGCCGGCGACCTCGATGGCCTTCACGATGAAGTCGAGCGCGGCGCGGGCGCCGGGCAGATCGGGGGCGAACCCGCCCTCGTCGCCGAGACCGGTGTTCTGGCCTGCCTTCTTCAGCTCGCCCTTGAGCGCGTGGTACACCTCGGCACCCCAGCGCAGTCCCTCAGCGAACGACTCTGCGCCGATCGGCAGGACCATGAACTCCTGGATGTCGAGGGCGGTGTCGGCGTGTGCCCCACCGTTGATGATGTTCATGAGCGGCACCGGAAGGGTGTGCGCGTTCGGACCGCCGAGGTAGCGGAACAGCGGCAGATCGGCGGAGTCGGCCGCGGCCTTCGCGACCGCGAGCGAGACGCCCAGGATCGCGTTGGCGCCGAGCTTGGACGTGTTGTCGGTGCCGTCGGCGGCGTTGAGCTCGGCGTCGACGAGACGCTGGTCGGCGGCGTCGAAGCCCTCGATCGCCGGGCCGAGCACGTCGAGCACGTTGCCGACGGCTTTGAGAACGCCCTTGCCGAGGTAACGGCTCTTGTCTTCGTCGCGCAGCTCGTAGGCCTCGAAGGCACCGGTGGATGCGCCAGAGGGGACGGCGGCGCGGGCGACCGTGCCGTCTTCGAGCAGGACCTCGACCTCGACGGTCGGGTTGCCGCGGGAATCGAGGATCTCGCGGGCGCCGACGGCTTCGATGGCAGACATGGGAACTCCTGGGAAGTTGAGGGGTGGTGGCAGACTCAGCCTACCGAGGGCGAGCGGCGCAGGAATTCGCGTCCCCGCGGCGACAGCTCGTACCCGACCTCGAAGCTGAGCGTCAGCCCGAGGCCCTTGAGCTTGCGCACGTCGATCTTGAACGGAGCGGTCTCGCGTCCCACCATCTCGGCGAGATCGGGAGCGCGACGACGCGGATGCTGCTCGATCAGGCCGAGTGTCACGCGCGTCCACGCTCCGTGGCTGCTGGCCTTGTCGAGACGGGCGAGCTTGGCGGCGAGCGCGGCAACGTCCTCGTCGGTCAGGTCTGCGCTCTCGCGCAGGGCGATGCGCGGGTCATCGCCGGCCCACGTCAGGCCGACCCGGTAGAGCGGCACCTCCGGTCCGCCCTTGGTGAGCTTGAGAACGGCGCCCGGGGATGCCGCGCCGGCCGCCATCGCATCCTCGTCGGTGACCGCATCGTCGGCGACCTGCTCGACCGACGTCACCTCGATCAGCCCCGCCGACGTCAGGAACCTCCCGCCGACCTTCACCCGCGGCCCCGCCCAGCGCCGGAACGCGAGTGTCACCGTGCCATCCGCGACACCCGCGGCGATCTTCGGCGGCAGCAGCACGGGTCGCTACCCGAGGTCTCGCAACTCGAGGGCTTCGGGCGTCGTCGCGGCATCCACGAAGGCGAAGCGCGTGAAGCCATCCGCCGCGAGGGCATCGAGCGCCGGCTTCACGTTCTTCGGCCGCGCGACGAGGCGCACGCGCGCGCCGCCGGCGATCAACGACCTCTGGATGCCGAGCAGGCTCGCAAGCGGCACGTCGGCATCGTGGACGAGGGCGATCGCCTCTGCGGCACC
>JBDSKH010000156.1:0-5768 GCA_039917005.1 Pseudolysinimonas sp. | reverse complement strand
AGCTCGGGGTCGGTCATGACCGACCGGGCGATCTGCACGCGCTTCTGCTCCCCGTCGGAGAGGGTGTCGAACATCCGGCCCTCGAGATGGTCGAGTTTCCACTCCGCGAGCACCCGGCTCGCGCGCCGCACGTCGACGTCCTCGTACTTCTCGTTCCAGCGGCCGGTGACCGAGTAGGCGGCGGTCATCACGACATCCAGGACCGTCTCGTTGCCTGGGATGCGGCGAGCCAACGCGGTCGACGCGAACCCGATGCGGGGCCGCACCTCGAAGACGTCGACCTTGCCCATCGGGTCGCCGAGCAGGGTCGCCTTGCCCGACGTGGCGTGAATCGTCGCCGATGCGACCTGCAGCAGCGTCGTCTTGCCGGCGCCGTTCGGACCGAGGACGACCCAGCGCTGGTCGGATTCGACCGTCCAGTCGATCGAATCGAGGATGCGATTTCGGTCCCGGACGACGGAGATCTTGGAGAGTTCGAGGACCGCGACCATGGTCATCCCAGACTACGCGAGCGCGACTACGTGAGAAGCGCGTCGTAGATCGCGCGGGTGCGGGATGCGATGCTCGTCCAGCTGAAGTCGGCCTCGGCGCGCAGCCTGCCTGCCTCGCCCATCAGCCGCGCCGCCCGGGGATCGGACACGACTGCCGCGAGCGCTGCAGCGAGGTCGGCCACGAACTTCTCGGGGTGCAATGGCGTCCCCGTCCCATCGTCGGCCTGCTCGATGGGGACCAGACGGCCGGTGAGGCCGTCGGACACGACCTCCGGGATGCCACCGGTCGCGGTCCCGACGACGGGAGCCCCGCAGGCCATGGCCTCGAGGTTGACGATTCCGAGCGGCTCGTAGATCGACGGGCAGACGAACGTGGTGGCCGCCGACAGCACAGCCGCGAGCTCCGGCTGCGACAACAGCTGCTCGATCCAGATGACGCCCTCGCGCTCGGCTTGCAGCGCCGCGACGCCGGCCTGCACCTCCGCAAGGATCTCGGGAGTGTCCGGCGCGCCCGCGCACAGGACGAGCTGCACCTCGGCGGGCAGCAGCCTCGCGGCCTCGAGCAGGTACGGCAGGCCCTTCTGGCGCGTGATGCGGCCCACGAAGACCACGCTGGGGCGCTCAGGATCGATCCCGAGGCCGCGCACCACATCCGGGGCATCGATGCGCTGCCAGCGCGCCAGGTCGATGCCGTTGTGGACGACGTGCACGCGTCCGGGGTCGACCGAAGGATAGGAGCGCAGGATGTCGGCGCGCATGCCTTCGGAGACGGCGATCACGGCATCCGCGCCTTCGAACGCGGTCTTCTCGATCCAGCTGGAGATCTGGTAGCCACCGCCGAGCTGCTCGGACTTCCAGGGGCGCAGCGGCTCGAGGCTGTGAGCGGTGACGACGTGCGGGATGCCGTGCAGCAGCTTCGCGAGATGTCCCGCGCCGTTCGCGTACCAGGTGTGCGAGTGCACGACGTCCGCGCCGCCGACATCCTCGGCGATCTGCAGGTCGACGCCCAGGGTCGCCAGCGCGGGATTCGCGGTGGCCAGCTGCGGGGGCACGAGATAGGCGTGAACCTCGGGCTCGTCACGCGGGAGTCCGAAGCAGCGCACCACGACATCCACGTCGTCGCGGAGGGCGGCCACCAGCTCGGCGACGTGCACCCCGGCGCCGCCGTAGACCTCGGGCGGGTACTCCCGGCTGATCACGTCGACTCGCACCTGACCGACGCTAGTACAGGGCCGCCCTCTACCTCGCCTACATCGGGCTGCTCCACCTACATTGGGGATATGGCCCCCAAGAAGATCTTCGGCATCGTCCTCGCCGGCGGAGAAGGCAAACGGCTGATGCCCCTCACGGCCGACCGGGCCAAGCCCGCCGTGCCGTTCGCGGGAGGCTACCGGTTGGTCGACTTCGCCCTGTCGAACCTGATCAACTCGGGACTTCGCCAGGTCGTCGTGCTCACCCAGTACAAGTCCCATTCGCTCGACCGCCATGTCTCCCAGACGTGGCGCCTGAGCGGGATGCTCGGTGCCTACGTCGCATCCGTGCCCGCCCAGCAGCGCCTCGGCAAGCGCTGGTTCAGCGGATCGGCCGACGCCATCCTGCAGAGCCTCAACCTGGTGCTCGACGAGAAGCCCGACATCATCTGCGTGGTCGGTGCCGATCACGTGTACCGCATGGACTTCAGCCAGATGATCACGGCCCATGTCGCCTCGGGTATGGGCGTGACGGTCGCTGCGATCCGTCAGCCCATCGCGCTGGCCGATCAGTTCGGGGTCATCGAGCTCGACGCGAAGAACCCGGAGAAGATCGCAGCGTTCCACGAGAAGCCCAAGAACGCGATCGGGCTTGCGGATTCGCCGAAGGAGGTGCTTGCGTCGATGGGCAACTACGTCTTCGACGCGGATGTGCTGATCGACGCCGTGCACCGTGATGGCGCGCGTCCCGACTCGAATCACGACATGGGCGGCGACATCATCCCCGACTTCGTGGCGCGCGGCGAGGCCGGGGTCTACGACCTCAACCGCAACGAGGTTCCGGGCTCCACGGATCGCGACCGGTTCTACTGGCGAGACGTGGGGACGATCGAGTCGTTCTTCGAGGCGCACCAGGACCTCATCTCTGCCCTCCCGGTCTTCAACCTCTACAACCGCGACTGGCCGATCTTCAGCCAGCAGCTGAATTCCCCTCCCGCCAAGTTCGTGCGCGACGCCAAGAAGGCGATCGGTACGGCCATCGACTCGATCGTCTCCCTCGGCTGCGTCGTGTCCGGCGGGCACCTGGAACGGTCCGTGCTCGGGCCGTGGACGGTCGTCCAGTCGGGAGCGAAGGTCATCGATTCGGTCATCTTCGAGCGCGTCGACATCGGCGCGAACGCCGTCGTGCAGCGCGCTATCCTCGACAAAGACGTCGTCGTCGAGGCCGGGGCCACCGTCGGCGTCGATCATGACGCGGATCGCGCCCGCGGCTTCACCGTCACCGAGACCGGCATCACCGTCGTCGGCAAGGGCGTGCACGTCTCGAAGTAGAAGGGTCGATGTGGCGCGCTTCCTCGTTGTCCTCGACGTCGACTCGACCCTCATCGAGGACGAGGTCATCGAGCTGCTCGCGGTTCAGGCCGGATCGGGCGAGAAGGTCGCCGAGATCACCTTCCGCGCAATGAACGGCGAACTGGATTTCGAGGCCAGCCTTCGGGAGAGGGCGGCCACTCTCGCTGGGCTTCCGGACTCCGTGTTCGGAGTCGTCGGTTCGCAGATCACCGTTACGACGGGTGTCCCCGAGATGATCGCCGGCGTGCACGCGGCCGGCGGACTCGTCGGTGTCGTGTCCGGAGGCTTCCACGAGGTGGTCGATCCGATCGCCGAGTCGCTCGGCCTCGACCTGTGGCGGGCGAACCGGCTGGAAGTCGTCGATGGCCTCTTGACCGGAGACCTCATCCCCCCCATGATCGATGCCCAGGCGAAGGCCGACACCCTGCGAGAGTGGGCGGCGGCGGCGGGCCTTCCGCTCTCTCAGACGATCGCGGTCGGGGACGGCGCGAACGACCTGCCGATGATGGCGATCTGCGGTCTCGCGGTCGGTTTCGACGCCAAGGCGCCGGTCCGTGATCTCTCCAACGTGCTGCTCGACCAACGAGACCTGTCGATGCTGCTGCCACTCATGGGTTTGCGCTCGCTCAGCGCACCGCGGTCCTGATTCCGTCGAACGCGCTAGTGCCCCATGCCGAGGCCGCCGTCGACCGGGATGACAGCCCCGGAGATGTAGGCGGCCTCGTCGGATGCGAGCCAGGCGATGACCTTCGCCACTTCCGCCGGTGACGCGAAACGTCCTGCCGGGATGGACTTCTTGTACTCGGCCTGCTGGGCTTCCGGCAGCTCTGCCGTCATGTCGGTCTCGATGAAGCCGGGAGCGACGACGTTCGCCGTGATGCCGCGAGATCCGAGCTCGCGCGTGATCGAGCGCGCCATGCCGACGAGCCCGGCTTTCGACGACGAGTAGTTCACCTGTCCGGCGCCGCCGAGGAGCCCTACGACGCTCGATACCAGGATGATGCGGCCGAATTTCGCCTTGATCATGCCGGTCACCGCGCGCTTCACGACGCGGAACGAGCCGCCCAGATTGGTGTCGACGACCGTGTCGAAATCGTCGTCCGACATGCGCATCAGCAGGGTGTCGCGGGTGATACCGGCATTCGCGACGACGACCTCCACCGAGCCGAGCTTCTGCTCGATCTCGGAGATCTCCGCGTCGAGTGCAGCGGCATCCGTGACGTCGGCGCGCACCGTGAGGGATCCTGCGGGCCCCTCGCCAGAGCGCGCCGTGACGGCCACCCGGTGGCCCTGCGCGACGAACTCCTCGGCGATCGCGTAGCCGATCCCTCGGTTGCCTCCGGTGACCAGGACGGTGCGGGCTGTCATGGCGTCAGCCTACCGAGCCGCCTGACGCACGGGGACGTAGGCTGGGTGTGCCCATGCGCACGAAAACGACCTCTATCACCGAGCTTCCTGCCTCGCCCGACGAGGAGCGTCGAGCGCGCATGATCCGCTACACGGTGGCGATGGGGATCCGCATGGTCTGCATCGTGCTCTGCGTCGTTCTGCCGGACTGGTGGAGGGTGATCCCCGCGGTGGGGGCGATCGCACTTCCCTACTTCGCGGTCGTCATCGCCAACAACGTCAGCAGGCGCACCAGCGACACCGTGCTGCGGCCGGGGTCGATCGTCCCGGTCGCGCCCGCGGCGCCGAGCGAGGACGCGGCGTGATCGGAGGCATCCTGGGCGGCTCGGGCGATCCGGGCTCCCGGTGCTCCTCGGCCGGTTGCACCGCGGATGCCGCGTGGCGGGTGAACTGGCGCAACCCCCGCATCCACGGTCCCGAGCGCGTCAAGGTGTGGCTCGCGTGCGACGAGCATCGCGAGCTACTCGGCCAGTACCTGGCGACACGTGGGTTCCCCGTCGTGGTGAGCCCGCTGGCGGTGCCGGTCGAGTCCGTCCCGGATCCGGCGTGAACGCGCCGAGCCAGGCTCCTCGCGGCCTGCGCCGGTGGGGCGGCTACCTCGCTCTCGTCGTCGTGTTCGCGATCGCCTGCGGCCTGCTGTCGTGGTGGCAATGGGCGCGGCGCGCCGAGGCAGTCGCCGAGATCGACAGGGTCGCGGTCAACTACGACGCCGACCCGAGACCTGTCGGCGATGTGCTCGGCACGGTCGACGCCTGGGCAGAGGCGGACGAGTGGCTGCCGGTCGAGATGACCGGCCGCTACCTCGCCGATGAGCAGCTGCTCGTGCGTAACCGCCCGTACAACGGGGCTTCGGGCTTCGAGGTGCTGGTGCCGTTCGAGCTGGAGGATGGCCGGGTCTTCGTCGTCGACCGTGGTTGGGTCCCCGTCGGCTCGTCGGTCGAGGCCCCGGATGAGGTGCCGGCTCCCCCAGGCGGCGACGTGACCGTGGTGGCCCGCCTCAAGCCCGGCGAGCCGACCCTGCCGGGTCGTTCTGCGCCCGAGGGACAGCTCGCCACCATCCATCTACAAAGCGTCGCGGAGCTGGTCGGCTCCGGCACCTACGTCGGCGCGTACGGACTGCTCGCGACCGAGGATCCGGCGCCCGCATCACGCCCGGAGCCCGCCATCAAACCGGAGGCCGATGAGGGGCCGCACCTGTCCTACGCGCTGCAGTGGATCGCCTTCGGCGTGCTCGCTTTCGTGGCGCTCGTCTGGGCGTTCCGCCGTGAGCGGCGGATCGCGGCGCTTCCGGCCGAGGAGCAGGCGGCGGCGCGGGCTCCGAGGCGCC
>JBDSKH010000155.1:0-19366 GCA_039917005.1 Pseudolysinimonas sp. | reverse complement strand
TCGGGGTGGGCGTCGGCATCGGCGGGCCGCCGCAAGCCGTGAGCGCGAGGGATGCTGCGAGCAGGGCGGCGATGACACCGGCACGGCGGAGGGCGCGCGACATAGTGCTCCTTCCGTGCGATCCCGTCGTACCCTAACTCCGGCTCAGACGGGTTCGAGGGAGGCGCGGCGCGGCCGTCCGCTGACGACCATGTCGACCGTGAGCACGATCAGGGCGACCCAGACCAGGGCGAATCCGACCCACCGCTCGATCGGCATCTCCTCGTGCAGGATGACGACCCCGATCACGAACTGCAGCACCGGCGCCAGGAACTGGGTCAGGCCGATGTACACCAGCGGAAGGCGTCGCGCCGCTGCGGCGAAGAGCAGCAACGGGGTCGCGGTGATCGCTCCCGCCAGGAGCGCCGTGATGAGGTGGGGTATCCCGACCGTGCCCGTGACGATCCCGGTCGTTGCCGCCACGACGATCAGGATGACGATGGCGACCGGCGCCAGCAGTGCGGTCTCGATCGTGAGGCCGCTCACCGCATCCACCTGGGCGCCCACGCGCTTCTTGATGTAGCCGTAGAGGCCGAACGAGAACGCGAGCGTCAGGGCGATCCAGGGAAACGCGCCGTAGCCGATGGCGATGATGAGGATCGCGACCAGAGAGATGCCGAGGGCGATCCACTGCGCGACCCGCAGCCGCTCGCGCAGGAACCCCACGCCCAGGGCGACCGTGACGATGGGGTTGATGAAGTAGCCGAGTGCGCCCTCGACGACGTGGCCGCTCAGGATGGCGAAGATGTAGACCTGCCAGTTGACGTAGATCAGCGCCCCGGCGATCGCCATGATGCCGAGCACCCGTGGCTGGCGCACGAGGCCCCGGAGGGTGCCCCAGCTGCGCGTGACGGTCAGCAGGATGGCGCAGAACCCCAGGGCGAGCAGGATCCGCAGGGCCACGATCTCGAACGGGCCGACGGGAGCCAGCAGCAGGAAGTAGAGGGGGAGGAACCCCCAGAGCGCATAGGCCGCGATCGCGAAGCCCATTCCCGGTCCGAGCCCGCGGGTGGCGGGCAGCGGAGCGGGAGGCACCGGATCAGCGTATCCCCGGCCTCCCGGCGTCGCTGACGAGGAAAGGCCCCGTGGCAGGACCACGGGGCCTTTCGGCAGGAAGTCTCTCCTGCGCAGCTGCTGTCGCTACTTGACGACGATCGCGAGCACGTCGCGAGCCGACAGGACGAGCAGATCGTCGCCGTCGAGCTTCACCTCGGTGCCGCCGTACTTCGAGTAGATGACCTTGTCGCCGACCGAGATGTCGAGCGGGACGCGGTTGCCGTTGTCGTCGATCCGACCCGGTCCGACCGCGACGACTTCACCCTCCTGGGGCTTCTCCTTCGCGGTGTCGGGGATCACGAGACCCGATGCGGTGACCTGCTCCGCTTCGAGCTGACGGATGACGATGCGATCTTCGAGCGGCTTGATGGAGACCGACACGGATGACCTCTTTCTAAGACTGGATTGGCACACTCCCATCGAGAGTGCCAGGTCAACTATAGGGCCTGGTTAGCAGTCGTTCAATGCGAGTGCCAGTCGGTGCGACGGGTAGCGTTGCGGCATGGACGCCGCCGAGCTGCGCGAGGTGCTTTCCGCCGAGGGGCTGCGGCTGCTCGACGACGTCGGGCCGATCGACTCCACCGCGGATGTCGTGCGCATCGTGTCACGGCTGCGTGCCGAGGGTCACGGCGGAGGGCTCGTCGCCGCCGTCCTGGGGCAGGCGCGACTCCGCGCGAAGGCTGTCGCGAAATTCGGCGACTTCGCCGCCCGAATGCTCTTCACCCCCGATGGTCTCGAGCAGGCCACCCGGCTGCGGGTCGCCGCGATGCACGCGGGCCGCTTCGCCGAGGCGGGGGTGGATGTGGTGGCCGACCTCGGCTGCGGCATCGGCGCCGACTCGCTCGCCTTCGCCGCGCTCGACCTCGGAGTGCTCGCCATCGAGCGCGACGAGGTCACCGCCGCCATCGCCACCTACAACCTGGCACCCTTCCCCTCGGCACGCGTCGAGCTCGGCGACGCCGAGACGACCGACCTGACCGGTGTCGGCGGCGTGTGGCTCGACCCTGCCCGCCGCTCCGAGGGTCGCCGGCTCGACGACCCCGCGGACTGGTCGCCCTCGCTCGACTGGGCGTTCGGCATCGCGCGAGAACGCCCGACCGGGATCAAGCTCGGTCCCGGACTCGACCGCGACCTCATCCCGGACGACTGCGAAGCCCAATGGGTCTCCGTCGATCGCGACGTGGTCGAGCTGGCGCTCTGGTTCGGCGAGACGGCCCGTCCGGGCGTCGGCAGGGCCGCGCTCGTCGTCAGCGACGCGGGCATCACCGAGCTCACCGCAGAGGCCGACAGTCCGGATGCCGAGGCCGGTGAGCTGGGACGGTACCTTCTCGAGCCCGACGGCGCCGTCATCCGGGCCCGCCTGATCGGCGATCTCGCGCGACGGGTGGGCGGCACGATGCTCGACCCGACGATCGCGTGGATCACCACCGACGAGCAGCCGGATACGCCGTTCGGGCAGGCGTTCCGCGTGGTGGAGCGGTTCCCGCTCGACGTCAAGACCCTCAAGCGCGAGCTCGGCACGCGTGACATCGGGGTGCTCGAGATCAAGAAGCGCGGGGTCGATATCGATCCGGCGGCGTTCCGCACCAAGCTCGGGCTGCGCGGATCGCAGAGCGCGACGCTCGTGCTGACGCGCGTGTCGGGCGACCGGGTCGCTCTGCTCTGCGAGCGTGTCGCCTCGCTGGTCGAGTAATGCGAAGCGCGTGTCGAGGCCACCGCGCACAAACGAAAAAGGCCGGGCGCTCATCGCACCCGGCCCTTCTCGATGGACTCAGCCCGTGTAGGTGCCGACGGTCCCGAGCGTCAGCAGCGGGATCAGGGTCGCGATGATGAAGACGATGAACGAGATCACGCCGATCACGATTCCGACGATGCTGGCGATCAGGCCGATCGTGTGCATCCACGAAGGCGCACCCGGCTCGGTCTTCTTGGCCTTGCGGCTGACGATGAGACCGGCGATGCCGGCTCCGACGCCGATCAGGGCAACCCAGCCGAAGACGACGCTGACGAGGCCGAGGACGAACCCGATGATGCTCGTGGTCTGCTTCGGTCCGGCGGGCGGCATTCCGGCGGGCGGCGGAGTGGCGGGCGTCGGCGGGACGGGGGGTGTAGTGCTCATGTTGTTGCGCTCCTCATTGGTTTCGATGGTGTCGCGGATCGATGCTTTCAGCCCCAGGTAGGGCTGTCAACGGGTTGCTACCTAGATGACGGTGCCGGGATCGAGCACGCCGCTGCTGAACAGCGCGTAGAAGAAGACGAGGTAGAAGATGATGCCGAGGACCCCCAACGCGGTGAACACGTAGCCGAGGATCGTGCCCGCGAGAGCCAGACCGTGGCCGCCCTCGCCGGTGCGCTTGACCTGACCGAGCGCGATGTGACCGGCGATGATGCCGCCGAGCGGCACGACGAAGCCGAGGATCAGCGCGACGATCGCCAGCGTGTTCGTGGGCGGCGGCGCGACGCCGGGCTGGTAACCGGCCGCACCGTAGGGCTGCTGCTGCGCGTACGGCTGCGGCGCGGGCGGGGCAAGCGGTGCCGCGGGCGGTGCGACGGGCGCCGCCGCGGGCGCGGCGGGCGGGGCGGGCGGTTTCGCGGGGGCCTTGTCGGCGGGAGCCTTCGGGGCCTTTGCGGGCTTGGGGTCGGTCATCGACATCCTTTCAACGGGTCAAGCTTGCACGGTCGTGACGGGAAGTGTCGAGTCCGCGCCGAACGAGAGGTCACTCGGTGCGTGGCCGGCGGAGATCAGGCGGGCGCCCAGCGCGGCGATCATCGCGCCATTGTCGGTGCACAGCGCGAGCGGGGGGATGCGGAGGGTGACTCCCGCGGCCGCCGCGCGCTCGGTGGCGAGGGCTCGCAACCGAGCGTTCGCGACGACACCTCCGCCGAGGAGCAGGCGCGGCACCAGGAGTTCCTGGCACGCCGCGATCGCCTTGGCCGTGAGCACGTCGACCACCGCCTCGCGGAAGCTTGCCGCGACATCCGGGACCGGCACCTCGTCCCCGCGCTCGCGGGCAGCCTCGACCCAGCGAGCGACCGCGGTCTTCAGCCCGGAGAAGGAGAAGTCGTAGCGGTGGCGCTCCTGGTCTTTGGGGGCGGTGAGCCCGCGCGGGAAGCGGATCGCGTTCGCGTCGCCGCCGTCGGCCGCGCGGTCGATCTGCGGGCCGCCCGGGTACGGCAGCCCGAGCAGCCGCGCCACCTTGTCGAACGCCTCGCCCGCCGCGTCGTCGACGGTCTCGCCGAGTAGCTCGACGTCGTCGGTGAGGCTGCGCACGAGCAGCAGGCTCGTGTGACCGCCCGACACGAGCAGCGCGACGGTCGGCAGCTCGAGTGGCTCGCTCTGAGCGCCCGGTTCGTGAAGGAGGTCGGCGCCGACGTGCCCGACGAGGTGGTTGACGGCGTAGAGCGGTTTGCCGAGCGAGAGCGCGAGGGCCTTCGCGGCGCCGACGCCGACCATGAGGGCTCCGGCGAGTCCGGGTCCGCTCGTGACGGCGATCGCGTCGATCTCGGGGAGTGTCACGCCCGCCTCGGCGAGCGCAGCATCCAGGGTCGGGCGGAGCGCCTCGAGATGGGCGCGGGCTGCGACCTCTGGCACGACGCCGCCGTAGCGGGCGTGCTCCTCCATCGAGCTGGCGATCGCGTTGGCCAGCAACTCGGTGCCGCGTACGATGCCGATGCCGGTCTCGTCGCAGCTGGTCTCGATGCCGAGGACGAGCGGAGCCCCGCTGGTCGAGTAGGCCGAAGGCCGTGTCGAGACCCCGCTCATGCGATCCCCGTCCGCGGCACCGGGATGCTGAGCTTCATCGACAGCGCGTCGATCCCGCCCTTGTAGTACCGCTTGCGCACGGTGACCGTCTCGAACCCGAGGCTCGCGTAGAGCGCCTGCGCGCTCTCGTTGTCGATGCGCACCTCGAGGAAGAGCTCCTCTGCCCCACGCCGCCGGGCCTCGTTGATGAGCGCGAGCATGAGGGTGCGGGCGAGCCCTCGCCGCCGCGCGTGCGGAGCTACCGTCACGGTCTGGATGTCTCCCTGCCCCGTGCCGAGCGGCGCGAGCAGACCGGCATAGGCGTCGATCGCGCCGTCGTCGCCGATCGCGACCAGGTAGTAGTGGTGGTCGCCCGCCAGCTCGCGCGCCATGTTCTCGGAGGACCAGGCGTCATCCGGGTAGATCTCGTCCTCGAGCGCCATGATCGCGGCCAGGTCGTCGTCGTTCGCACGCCGCAGCTGCCACGTCATCCGGTCACCCGCTTCGGTGCGCCCGGCATCGTCACGTCGGGGGAACGCAGATAGAGCGGCTGGTCGGGGCCGGTGATCCGCCCGGCCGTCAGCAGCAGCTCGGCGACCAGACCGAGGGATGCTGCGCTGATCTCCGTGGCATCGATGCGGTCGTATGTGGCGTAACCCTCGACGGCGGTCGCCAGGTCCTCGGGGTGCGCGAGGTGCGGGCCGCTGAGCAGAATCGGGATGCCGCTCGGGCCCATCTTGTTGTACGTCGTCCAGGCGACCTCGCGCCGGCGCGCGTCGGTGACGACCAACGTCGGGAGGCTGCGGCCGAAGGCGGCGGCATCATGCGACGCGACCGGGTGCACCGGGATGCCGCGGCCGGCCGCGAACGCCCGCGCGGCGGCGATCCCCACGCGCAGGCCGGTGAAGGGTCCGGGGCCCATCCCCGAGACGACCCCGCTGATGTCGGCGGGGGTGGCCTTTGCGTCGGCCAGCGCCGTCTGGATCAGGGTGCCGATGTGCTCGGCGTGGCCGCGGATGTTCGCGTCGCTCGCCTCGCTCAGCACGCGGCCGCCGTCGACGACGGCAACGCTCGTGCCGGCGGAGGTGTCGATGGCGAGCAGCACGGGATCGAGCCTACGGCGCGAGCACGCGTGACTCGTCCGGGCACCGCGGCTGTGCTGCAGCGCCTAGGCGTCGCTCGACGCCCGCGGCCTCAGCAGATGGGCAGAGATGAGGATCGCGACCGTGAGCGGCAACACAGCCAACACCAGTGTCTGCACGATCGTCGCGACGATCAGGAACGCGGTCGCGGCGGCCGCGAACACCGCGTAGCGGCGCTGATCGCGTCCGACATTGCGCGACGCCCCGATCACGCACGCGATCGCGACAGCCATCAGAGCAACCGGCGCGAGCGCGTGCTGGATCCACAGCATCCATCGTTCTGCCCCCTGCGGGTCGCCGATCGATTCGGGCAGCACCGCCACGATCGATGCGGCCACCAATGCCAGGGACGGACCCGCCGCGATCACGGTCAGCGCCACGGGGCGCTTCCATTCGTCGTGGGCGGCCACGAGGGCGACCGCGGCGAACTCGATCGCCGCCATCACAACGAGGTTGCCCAGCCCGACTGCGATGTAGTTGTCGGCGCAGAACCAGCTGCCACCGCCCTCGCCACCGGGAGGCAGCCTGTAACAGCGGAACATCAGCAGGTCCCGCATGAGCCCGATGAGGCTCCACACGTACGGGATCGCCATGACTCCCGCCGACGCGATCAGCAGAACCGATACCCAACGTCGCGCTGTCGTGGTCACGCGGACCCCAACGCGCTCTCGACGCCGCGCCAGCGATCACCGACTCCGGTGATCCGGACGTGGCGCGGGGAGTCATCCGCGAGCGGATCGCCGCCCACCGGCCTCTCGATCTCGACGCGCAGGAACGACTCGGCCACCGCATCCAGCTTCCCCGCGCCCCACTCGACGACGACGATCGCGTGATCCCAGTCGAGGTCGAGGTCCTCGACCTCAGCCCCGGTCGCGAGGCGATACGCGTCGACATGCACGAGGGGTGGGCCGGATGCGGTGGGATGCTCCCGCGCGAGAACGAACGTCGGGCTGGTGATGGGCTCGCGAGTCCCGAGGGCGGAGCCGATCCCACGGGTCAGGGTCGTCTTGCCGGCGCCCAGCTCCCCGTCGAGCAACACGAGGTCGCCCGCCCTCAGCAGCGGGGCGAGACGTGCGCCGAGGGCCTCCATCGCGTCGGCGTCGGTGATCGTCAGTTCGACGGTCATCCCACGAAGATCCGCGGCACGCGCGGCCCCACCCGCGTCACGATCTCGTAGTTGATGGTGTCGGCCCAGGTCGCCCACTCCTCGGCGGAGGGAACACCGGTCGCGCCGTCTCCCCAGAGCACGACGCGGTCGCCCACCGCCACCGGGTCGTCGCCGACGTCGACGAGGAACTGGTCCATCGCGATGCGTCCCACGACCGGATACCTGCGCTCCCCGATCGACACCTGCGCGCGATTCGACGCGTGGCGAGGCACCCCGTCGGCGTATCCCAGCGGCACCAGGGCCAGGGTCGTCTCGCGGTCGGTGCGGTGCGTGAACCCGTAGCTGACACCGGCACCGGCGGGCACGCGACGCACGGCGGCCACGGAGCCGGCGAGTTCCATGGCGGGGCGCAGGCTCAGCGCGGCGGCGTCGATGCCGTCGGCGGCCGGCAGACCGTACAGACCGATGCCGATCCGCACGAGGTCGAAGCGCAGGTCGGGACGGCCGATCGTCGCCTCGGTCGAGGCCAGGTGCCGCAGGTCGGGAGTGAGCCCGGCTGCGGCGGCCGCGTCGAGCAGGCTCGCGAACTCGGCGAGCTGCGCGTCGTCGTCTTCGCGCGACGTGTTGGAGAGGTGCGAGAAGATCCCGCGCACGCGCAGCCGCCCCTCGCTCTCGAGTTCTGCGGCGCGCACGAACGCGGCCGGGGCGCCACCGCCCTCGAACCCGTTGCGGCTCAGGCCCGTGTTGAGCTTGAGCTGCACGACGGCATTGTCCCCGGATGCTGCGGCGCGTTCCAGCTGCGCCAGCGAGCTGATCCCGAGGTCGATGCGAGCCTCGATCGCCGGAGTGAAATCGGTCTCCTCGCCGTGCAACCACGCGAGCATCGGCGATTCGATGCCGGCGGATCGCAGGGCGAGCGCTTCATCCAGGTCGGCGACGCCCAGCCAGTCGGCCCCGGCATCCACCGCTGCCTGTGCCACGCCGAGGGCCCCGTGCCCGTAGGCGTTCGCCTTGACGACGGCCATCGTCTGGGCGGGCGCGGCGAGCTCGCGGAAGATCGCGAGGTTGGCGCGCACCGCCTCGAGGTCGATGCGGGCCTCGCGCAGCCGACCGGTCACTCGCCGGTCCGCTCCGTGACGACCTGCGCGACGGCGACGCCGGCGTCGTGCGACATCGACACGTGGATCATCGTGATGCCGAGACGCGCGACGATCACGGCCGTTCCACCCGACAGGACGAAACCCGGGTTGCCCAGGGCGTTGTTGACGATGACCATGTCGTGCCATTGCACGCCGCTCGAATCGCCGAGGGCCTTGATGAGCGCCTCCTTGGCGGCGAACCGCCCCGCGAGCGAGCGCAGGGGTAGATCGCGTTCGCTCTCAGCGAACAGACGGACCTTGAGCGCGGGGGTGCGCTGGAGCGCGTGCTCGAACCGCTTGAGGTCGACGACGTCGACGCCGATGCCCGCGATGCTCATGGGGACATTGTGTCAGGGGGGAGGTTTCGACACGCGCCCAGGGGCGCTACTCAACCACCGGGGGCGTGATTACTCGACCGTGACCGACTTGGCGAGGTTGCGCGGCTGGTCGACGTCGAGACCCTTGGCCATCGAGAGCTCCATCGCGAAGATGTGCAGCGGAACGACCCCGAGCAGCGGCTCGAACAGCGGACCGGCATACGGGATGCGGATGACCTCGTCCGCGAACGGCGCGACCGCCTTGTCACCCAGCTCGGCGATCGCGATCACCCGGGCGCCGCGAGCGCGGATCTCCTGGATGTTCGACACCACCTTCGGGTGCAGCGTGTTCTCGTGCTGCGGGCTCGGCACCAGAACGATGACGATCTGGCCGGGCTCGATCAGCGCGATCGGTCCGTGCTTGAGCTCACCCGCCGCGAAACCCTCGGCGTGGATGTAGGCGACCTCTTTGAGCTTCAGCGCGCCTTCCAGCGCGACCGGGTATCCGACGTGCCTGCCGAGGAACAGCACCGACTGCGTCTCGCCCAGCCAGGGGGCGAAGTCGGCGATGCGGCTCGCGGTCGACTCGAGCACCTGGTCGAGCTTCGCGGGGATGTTCTGCAGCTCCTGAAGCTGCGCGGCGACGGCGGGTGCGTCGAGTGCCCCTCGGACGGATGCGATGTGCAGACCCAGCAGGTACAGCGCGGTCACCTGCGCGACGAACGCCTTGGTGGATGCCACGGCGACTTCGGGGCCGGCGTGCGTGTAGAGAACGGCATCCGATCCGCGCGGAATCGTGGATCCCTGCGTGTTGCAGATCGAGAGGGTGCGGGCACCCTCCTGCCGCGCGTACTTCACGGCCATCAGGGTGTCCATGGTCTCGCCCGACTGACTCACCGAGACGACGAGAGTGCGGCCGTCGATCACCGGGTCGCGGTAGCGGAACTCGTGGGAGAGCTCGACGTCGACCGGGATGCGGGCCCAGGTCTCGATGGCGTACTTGCCGAGCATGCCGGCGTAGGCGGCCGTGCCGCAGGCGAGGATCACGATGCGGTCGATATCGGTGAAGACGTCGCCCATCGCGTCGAGCTCGGGAAGGGTGACCGCGCCGTCGTGCACGCGTCCCAGCAGCGTCTTGGCGACCGCCTCCGGCTCCTCGCTGATCTCCTTCTTCATGAAGCTCGACCAGCCGCCCTTCTCGGCGGCGGATGCGTCCCACTCCACCTCGAACGTGCGGGTGGGCACCGAATTGCCGGCGAAGTCGGTGACCTCGACCGAGTCGGGGCGGATCGTGACGATCTCGTCCTGCCCGATCTCCATGGCCTTCTTCGTGTACTCGACGAACGCGGCCACATCGGAACCGAGGAAGTTCTCGCCCTCGCCCAGCCCGATCACGAGGGGCGAGTTGCGGCGCGCACCCACGACGACGCCGGGGCGGTCCTGGTGCATGACGAGCAGGGTGAATGCGCCTTCGAGGCGGGCGACCACGCGCTGCATCGCCAGTGTCAGGTCGCCGGTCTGTTTGAAGACCTCCCCGACCATGAGGGCCGCGACCTCGGTGTCGGTCTCGCTCGTGAACACGGCCCCGGCATCCAGGAGTTCCTGCTTGAGCTCGGAGAAGTTCTCGATGATGCCGTTGTGGATGAGGGCGAGCTTGCCGTCGTCGCCGAGGTGCGGATGCGCGTTGCCGTCGGTGGGTCCGCCGTGCGTGGCCCACCGGGTGTGGCCGATGCCGGTGTGACCGTCGGCGAGCGGCTCGTCGCCGAGGTTCTCCGAGAGGATGCCGAGCTTGCCCGCACGCTTGCGCGTTCCCATCTCGCCGTCGTCGGTCAGCACGGCGATGCCGGCCGAGTCGTAGCCACGGTATTCGAGCCTCTTGAGGCCGCCGAGCAGCACGTCGATGGTGCTGTTCGGACCGACGTAGCCCACGATTCCACACATGCACTCCAGTTTAGGCGGCACGGCTGGGCCGCCGCCGTCCGGCTAGAGTTGCCGGGTGTCCGACCCCGGCGCCCCGAACGGCGGTGCATCCAACGGCAGCCTCACACCGTTCCTCGAGATCGATCGCCTCGATTGGGCGGCCCTCGCACCCAGCCTGCCGCTGACGCTCGACGAGGCCGACATCCAGCGTCTGCGCGGTCTGGGTGACGCGCTCGACCTGACGGAGGTGTCTGAGGTCTACCTGCCGCTCAGCCGGCTGCTGAACCTCTACGTCGCAGGCGCGCGGGCGACACGTGAGGCCACGGCGGCATTCCTCGCCCAGGACCCCCAGCCGACTCCCTTCGTGATCGGAGTCGCCGGGTCGGTTGCGGTCGGCAAGTCGACGATCTCGCGTCTGCTGCGCGAGCTGCTGTCGCGGTGGCCCGACACCCCGCATGTCGAGCTGATCACGACCGACGGGTTCCTGTGGCCGAACGCCGAACTCGAGCGGCGCGGGCTGCTGCAGCGCAAAGGGTTCCCGGAGAGCTACGACCGGCGCTCGCTGACCCGCTTCGTGTCGCAGGTCAAGAGCGGGGCGGCCGAGGTGCGGGCTCCCGTGTACTCGCACCTGATCTACGACATCGTGCCGGGCGAGGAGGTCGTGGTGAAGCGGCCCGACGTGCTCATCGTCGAGGGACTCAACGTGCTGCAGCCGCCGGCATCCAGCAAGCGCATCGCGGTGAGCGATCTCTTCGACTTCTCCATCTACGTGGATGCCAGGACCGCCGACATCGAGGAGTGGTACGTCGAGCGATTCCTGCGCCTGCAACGCGGGGCCTTCGCGGACCCCCACTCGTACTTCCACCGCTACGCGGAGCTGAGCGAGCCCGAGGCGATCGAGCGCGCCCGCGCCATCTGGGGCGAGATCAACGGCCCCAACCTGGAGCAGAACGTGCTGCCGACGCGGGCCCGCGCCGATCTCGTGCTGCGCAAGGGCGCCGACCACGGGGTCGCGTCGGTGCTGCTGCGGAAGGTCTAGGTTTCGACCCTTTCGAGCACGAAAACCGGGATCTCACGCTCCGTCTTCCTCTGGTAGCGCGCGTAATCCGGCCAGGTCGCGACAGCGCGCTCCCACCAGACGGCCTTCTCGTCACCCGTGACCTCGCGGGCAAGGTAGTCGTGCTTCTCGGCCATGTCCTGGAGCTCGACGTACGGCTGCGCCTTCAGGTTCCAATACCAGACCGGATGCTTCGGCGCCCCGCCCAGGGACGCGACGACCGCGTAGTCCCCGTCATGCTCGACCCGCATGAGCGCGGTCTTGCGAAGCTTGCCGCTCTTCGCGCCCACGCTGGTCAGGATGATCACCGGGCGGCCCTGCAGATCGTTGGCCTCGCGCCCGTCCGTCGCTTCGTATCGCTCGGCTTGTCTGCGGGCCCATCCGGACGTGCTGGGCTGATATTCACCGTCGAGGGGCATGGAGCCATCCCAGCAGGTTTGGCTCAGCCGCGCTGTCTACTCGAACGCCGAGCCGGACTTGTCGAGGATCTCGCCGTCGAACGAGAACGTGTAATACGCGTCGAAGTAGTCGTTCGAGAGGGAGATGCTGATCACCGGCTCTCCCGGCCGCTCCGACCCCGTGTCGCGGCGTACCGACGGGTAGTAGTCGTCGGCGTCGTTCAGGCCGGAGTCGCGCTTCGCGATCGTGATCAGGCTCGGGATGATCGAGAAGTCCAGTTGCGAGGTGTCGAACAGCTCGCTGGCGAGATCGGGCTCGAAGCCGCCGGGACCAGAGCGGAACGCTCCCCCGTACCTCCACATATAGGAGTCGACGGTGGTGGTGCGCGGCGATGTTCGCGCGGTCGCGATCACGTAGTCGTCGTAGAAGCTGATGTAGGTCATGTCCGGGCTGCCGACCACCTCGGCGATCTGCGCGACCGCATCGTTCTGATGCAGCCCGGTTCGCATATCGCGCCCGTCGAACGGCTGGCCGTGCATGAAGTCGCTCGCGACCCAGCCGACCATCGTGTACGCCGGGATGAGGGCCAGCGCGGCTCCCGCGACGACGAGCGCGATCCCGATTCCCCGGCGAAGGCGCACCGGATGCCGCGGCGATCCGCCCGAGGCCTTCGCGGCGGTCGCGTCGACCGGCTGTCCGTTCAGCACGACGCCGCCCGACGGCGCGGCGCTGGACGACGGGTTCATCACCGCCTCGACATCCTGCTTCGTGATCCCCGTGACGGTCTCGTTGATGCCCGTCGGCTGATGCGGGTGCGCGCTGCTCTTCTTCTTCGCACTGCTGACGGCGACGCCGACGAAGATCGCGATCATCAACAGGATCGGCCCGCCGATACCCCAGACGATCGCATAACCGTCGTTGCCGGTGATGATGCCGCCGATGATCGAGCCCAGGAACGCGCCGATGGCGAGCGGGGCGAGCAGCGCGAAGATCCGGGTCATGACCATGGCGGAGCGTCCTGCGGCACGAGAGCATCCTGCGGCGTGTGCGCGGGTCCGGCGATCACCGTGACCGCGGGGCCGTCCTGCGCGATGCGCACGACGCTTAGTATCTCGCCGCCATGCAGCGTCCCGTCGTTGCGGTGCACCCGGATGCGATCCCGGGCCCGGTAGGTGGGCACCTGCGTGCCGTCGACGACCAGATCGGCGTCGTACACCCACTGCCCGTTGATCTGCGCACCCGTCGGACGAACGGAGAGCACCCGTGCCAGCCCCGAACGTCCTGCGGCGACGGCCTCTGCGACCGCCGGCTGCCGCATGAACGACGCCGGCGATCCGAAGATCGGCAGGATGATCCCGAAGACGGCTGCCATCACCCCGATGACGAAGGCCAGGATCGCCGCACCGAGTGCGACGGAGAACACGACGGAGTCGGCGACCGGCGATCCGATGAACAGCAGGACGCTGACGGCGATGGCGACGACGACCGCGGCGCAGATGCCGACGATCGCCAGTCTCCGCCTCATCCCGCGATCATATCGATCGAGGTCACGGCCTAGTGCGCGAGACGCTCCCGGACGACGGCGGCCAGCGCCTCGCTGACCTCCTCGGCGATCGCGGCGTTCTCGGCCTCGACCATGACGCGCACGAGCGGCTCGGTGCCCGAAGGGCGCAGCAGCACGCGCCCGGCGTCGCCGAGCCGATGCTCGGCGTCGGTCACGGCCGCGGCGATCGTCGCGTCGGACTCGAGCCCGTGGTGATCGACACCGCGCACGTTGACGAGCACCTGCGGGTAGACCGTCATGACCGACGCCAGCTCGGCGAGGGTCTTTCCGGTGCGCTTCATCTCCGCGGCGAGCTGCAGGCCGGTCAGGATGCCGTCGCCCGTCGTCGCGTGCGTCGTGAAGATGATGTGCCCCGACTGCTCGCCGCCGAGGCTGAGGCCGCCCTCGTTGAGAGCTTCGAGCACGTAGCGGTCGCCGACGCGGGTCTCGATCATCGTGATGCCCTGCTCGGCCATCGCGACGCGCAGGCCCAGGTTGCTCATGACGGTCGCGACGAGGGTGTCGTCCTTCAGCATCCCGCGGTCACGCAGTGAGATCGCGAGGATCGCCATCATGCGATCACCGTCGACGACCTCGCCGGCCGCGTCGATCGCGAGGCACCGGTCGGCGTCGCCATCGTGGGCGATGCCGAGGTCGGCGCCGTGCTCAAGTACCGCGGCGCGCAGCGGCGCGAGGTGGGTCGAACCGACGCCGTCGTTGATGTTCATGCCGTCTGGGTCGTTGCCGATGACGGTGACCTTCGCGCCGGCGTCCGTGAACACCTGCGGAGACACCGCGGCAGCAGCGCCATTGGCGGCGTCGATGACGACGTGCAACCCGTCGAGGCTGACGTCGACCGCACCGAGCAGATGGATGATGTAGCGGTCTTCCGCGTCGGCGAAGCGCCGGATGCGGCCCACCTCGCCACCCGTCGGCGTCAGCTTGGGCTCTGCCATCGCCTCTTCGATGCGGTCCTCGACCTCATCCGGGAGCTTCGTACCGCCGATGGCGAAGAACTTGATGCCGTTGTCGGGGGCCGGGTTGTGGGATGCCGAGATCATGACGCCGAAATCGGCACCGACCGCGCCCACCAGGAACGCGGCGGCGGGCGTCGGGATCACCCCGGCATCCAGCACATCGATTCCCGAGCTCGCCAGCCCGGCCGCGACCGCAGCTGAGATGAACTCGCCGGAGACGCGCGGGTCGCGCGCGAGCACGGCCGTCGGGCGTTTGCCCGCCGCACGCAACTCGTCGGCGTGACGTCCGCGCGTGAGAACGCGCGCCGCCGACTGCGCCAGCTGCAGCGCCAGGTCGGCCGTGATGACCTCGCCGTTGGCGAGGCCGCGGACGCCGTCTGTTCCGAAGAGTCGAGGCATGGTCGCTCGCGAGCGAGCCCTGATCAGCGCTTCGAGAACTGGGAGGCCTTGCGGGCCTTCTTGAGTCCGGCCTTCTTGCGCTCGATGACGCGGGCGTCACGAGTCAGGAAGCCGGCCTTCTTGAGCGCCGCGCGGTTGTTCTCGCGGTCGATCTCGTTCAGCGAGCGGGCGATGGCCAGACGCAGGGCGCCGGCCTGACCCGAGGGGCCGCCACCGGTGATCTTGGCGATCACGTCGTAGCTGCCGAGCAGGTCGAGCACCTTGAACGGATCGTTGATCAGCTGCTGGTGCAGCTTGTTCGGGAAGTACTCCTCGAGCGTGCGTCCGTTCACGAGGAACGTGCCGCTACCGGGCGTGATGCGCGCGCGGGCGATGGCCTCTTTGCGACGGCCGACCGCCGAGCCGGGGACGCTGAGCACCGGACGCGGGGCGCGGGGCGCCTCTTCAGCCGGGGTCTCGGTCGAATACTCGGACGCGGGAGCCGCGTCGGCGACGATCTCGGGGGCCGCCTCTTCGACGGGAGCGGCCTTCGCGGCTGGCGCCTTCTTGGCGGCCGGAGCTGCCTCGGCTGCGGGCTCTTCGGCTGCGGGTGCCTCGGCCGCGGGCGCCTCGGCTGCGGGCTCCTCGACGGGAGCCTCCTCGGCGGCCGGAGCCTCCTCGACGGCGGCCTCCTCGACGGCGGGAGCCTCATCGGCCGCGGGGGCCTCCTCGGCCGCGGGAGCCTCCTCGGCAGCTGCCTCGGGAGCCTCGACGGCGGTCTCGGCAGCAGCCTCGACCGTCTCGTCCGGGGTCTCGTCGGGGGTGTTCTCGTCAGAGACGGTGTCTTCGATCTTCGCCATGGTGTGGGTCCTTGAAATCTCGGGGGCGCTTACTGCGCGACCTGGGTGAGTGTGTAGGTCTTGGGCTGCTGGGCCGCGTGCGGGTGCTCGGCGCCCGCGTAGACCTTCAGCTTCTTGATCTGGGCACGACCCAGCGAGTTCTTCGGCAGCATGCCGCGGATGGCCTTCTCGACCGCGCGCGTCGGGTGCTTCTCGAGCATCTCGACGTACGTCTGCGCGGTCAGGCCGCCCGGGTATCCCGAGTGGCGGTAGGCCAGCTTCTTCTCGAGCTTCTGGCCGGTGAGCGCGATCTTCTCTGCATTGACGACGATGACGAAGTCGCCCATGTCCATGTGGGGTGCGAAGGTCGGCTTGTGCTTACCGCGCAGGAGGGCTGCGGCGTGGCTCGCGAGACGGCCGAGCACGATGTCGGTGGCGTCGATGACGACCCACTCGCGCTTGATGTCGCCCGGCTTCGGGCTGAACGTACGCGTCATGAAACGACTGCTTTCTGATCGAGGTGTTCGTGAATCCCACTCCGGTGAGCGTTGCGTCCATACGTCCCGCGATAAGCGGAGGGAACACAACCCTGCGGTGGAGGGCTCGGATGCTGCCACGCGACTGTACTTGTCGAACAGCACGAGGACAACTTGCCTAGATTAGTCGATCCCCTGCGAGTCTGGCAAACCAGGGCCATCGACGGCCCGGCGCTGGCGGGTCAGCTCCGCGCGGGAGCCGAGCTCGGCATCCGGTGGGTACCCCACCTCGGTCATCGTGAGCCCCTTCGCCGGCATCACGATGAACTCGGAGCTGCGGCGCGCACCGTCGCGCAACTCGACCGCGCGGCCGGCAGTCAGCTTGGCCCCGCCGACGGCGACGCATGCGCCGACGAGGGCGCGCACCATGCTGCGGCAGAACGCGTCGGCCTGCAGCTGCGCGACAAGCACGCCGTCGTCGTCCCGGCGCCAGGTGAACGCCTGCAGCTCGCGGATCGTCGTCGCGTGGGGGCGCGGCTTGCAGAACGTCGCGAAGTCGTGCAGCCCGAGCAGCGACTGCGCGGCCTCGTGCATCGCGGCGACATCGAGCGCCGCGGGATGCCAGAGGGTGTGGAGGCGCCGGCGAGGATCCTGCGCGGCCTCGGCGTCCGCGATGCGGTACTCGTAGCGGCGCCACTCGGCGGAGAAGCGGGCGTCGAACCCCGGCGCGGCGAACTCGGAGGATGCGACCCTGATATCCGATTCGAGCCCGGCGATGCCGTTGAGGCGCCGGGCCAGGGCGCTCGGCCCCTTCGGACCGGGACGTCCGCCACGATCGGCGCGGTTCAGGATGCGGAGCTGCGCGTCGGTCAGATCGACATGCGCGACCTGGCCCGTAGCGTGCACTCCGACGTCGGTGCGTCCGGCCACCGTCAGCTGCGGCGGCTCGCCCGCACGCCGGAAGACCGTGGCGAGGGCCGCCTCCAGCTCGCCTTGCACGGTACGCAGGCCAGGCTGGCGCGCCCACCCGGAGAAGCCGGTGCCGTCATACGAGAGGTCGAGGCGGATGCGCCGCGTGTGGTCATCGGCATGGGCCTCTATCTGGGGCTCACCGCTTTCCACGGGCCGAGTCTAGGCTGGACGGCGGAGTCCGCCGAAATGTCATCCAACACCCGAGAAACCACCGCCGACCCCTCGACGATGACGTCGGAGGCCGTCCCGAGTGGCGTACCGGCGCGCCTGTCGTCGTTCCGGGTGACCGGCCTCGACGGCGTCCGGGCGATCGCGGTGCTGCTCGTGATCCTGTATCACCTGAGCCCGGGCTCGGTGATCGGCGGCTACATCGGCGTCGATCTCTTCTTCGTGGTGAGCGGATTCCTCATCACCACATTGCTGCTGCGGGAGCGCGAGGCCGCGGGCCGCATCTCGCTCTACGGTTTCTGGCGACGACGCGCGCGGCGGCTGCTCCCGGCTCTGGGCGTCCTCATCGTCGTCTGCTGCTCGGCCGCGTACCTCGTCGGCCGGGACGTACTGGTCGGCCTCGGCTCGCAGGTCCTGGGGGCGGTCACGTTCAGCAGCAACTGGCTGTTCCTGGCGACGCGGTCCGACTACTTCGACTCGACGACGCCCGAGCTGTTCCGCAACCTCTGGTCGCTGGCGGTGGAGGAGCAGTTCTATCTGATCTGGCCGCTCCTGCTGGTGCTCCTTCTCCTGCGCATCCCACGCTGGCTGCGGATCACGCTCATCGCGGTGATCGCCGCAGGGTCGGCCGTCGCGATGGCGTTGCTCTGGGTACCGGAGAGCGCCACGCGCGTCTACTACGGGACCGACACGCACGCGTTCGGGCTCGCGATCGGCGCGGTGCTGGCCGTCGTCGCATTGCACTGGCCGCCACGGCCGCTCGAATGGGCGCGCTGGCATCGCCGGGCCCTCGGCATCGCGGGAACGGTCGCCCTCGCCGGGATCCTGGCCGTCGGCATGACCATGCCGGAGGATGCGCCCATCGTCTTCCAGGGCGGGTTGGTCGGCGTCTCCGTCCTGAGCGCGGTCCTCATCGCGGCGCTTCTCATCCCGGCATCGCCCCTCGGCCGCATCCTGGAGTCGCAACCGCTGCGCTGGATCGGGCAACGCAGCTACGGCCTCTACCTCTGGCACTGGCCGGTCTTCATCCTGGTGGTCGCCGCCCTGCCCGCATGGGTGCGAGAGGGAACCTCCGGATGGGCGCTCGGCGGCATCGCATTCGCCATCACCGTCGCGGCGGCAGCGCTGTCGTACCGGTTCATCGAGCAGCCGATCCGCCGGGATGGCTTCCGGGCGACGCTGTCCCGTTTCGGGGCCTCGGTCCGCAGCTCGCGCCTCTCGCTCGTCGGATCCACCGCCGTCGCTGTCCTGGTGCTCTCGGCCGGGATCGGGACGGCCGGCGCCATATCGAACGATCCCGGCGCAGGAGAGACCGAGCTCCTGGTGCAGGCCGGTCAGCAGGCGCTCGACGAGGCCAACGCCCAGGCGACCGCGCAACCGACGCCCTCTGCCACGCCGGGCGCGCCCGATGCCGCCGATCCGTCGGCACCCCCGAAGCCAGTGGGCGGTGAGCAGATCTCCGCCATCGGCGACTCGGTCATGCTGGCCGCGGTGCCGACCCTGCAGGAGCAGTTCCCGGGCATCTACATCGATGCGGAGGTCTCGCGCTCGATCTACGTCGCGCCGGAGATGCTCCGCGCGCTGATCTCGCAGGGACAGCTGCGTGACGTCGTCGTGCTGGCGCTGGGCACCAACGGGCCGATCGACCGCGAAGTGCTCGACGAGATCCGCGAGATCATCGGCCCCAAGCGTGAGATGGTCGTCGTCAACGTGCAGGCGCCGCGCAACTGGACGCCCGGCGTCAACTCGACCCTCTCGTCGTTCGCGCTCTACTACCGCGACGTGGAGCTGGCCAACTGGCACGACGCCATCCAGCCGTCGCTGAACCTGCTCGCGGGCGACCAGATCCATTTCGGATCGGCCGGCGCCACGATCTTCGGCTCCACCATCCGTGATGCCCTGCAGCGGCTGGCCGAGTTGCCACCCTTGCGCGACGATCGCGCGAACCAATCCCTGCCGCAACCCGTCTAGCCCACGCAACCCCCTTGCTCCCGCCGTTACCGTTGTGTGACACTGCGGGCGACAGATCAGGATCAACGGGGTACCTGCTTCTACGGCCTCTGCGGCGCGGTGGGCTGCCCCCTGACAAGGAGG
>JBDSKH010000154.1:0-3592 GCA_039917005.1 Pseudolysinimonas sp. | reverse complement strand
GACGGAACCGTGGGTCGCGGGGCGTCGACCGGTCGTCGGCGGCCGCCCTCCCACCGTGGGCCGCAGCAAGACTCCCCAGCGGAGCCGGTGCTCCGCGTCGAACACCTCTCGGTGCGGCACGGCGAGGTCGCGGCCGTCGACGATGTCACCTTGACGCTTCCGGCCGGGGAGCTCGTCGCTCTGCGCGGCCCGAACGGCGCGGGCAAGTCGAGCCTGCTGCACGCGATCGCGCGTCCGGGGACGCGGGGATCCGTCGTCGCGCGCGGGATCGATATCCATTCGCTCCGACCGCGCGCCCGGCGGCGTGAAGTCGCACTCGTGCCAGAGGCGTTCGACGACCTGCTTTTCTCGACAACGGTGGAAGAGGAGTGCCGCCGAGCCGATCGACGGGCGATCGGAGCGCCGACCGCCGAGGTCTTCGCGCGTTTCCTCAGCGTGGATTCGCTCGGCGCCCCTGCGCTTCTCGCACGGCACCCGCGCGATCTGTCCGCGGGGGAGCGCCTGTGCCTGGTCCTCGCCATCCAGCTTTCGGCCCGGCCCGCGGTCCTGCTCGTCGACGAGCCGACGCGCGGACTCGACGCCCATGCCCGCGAACTCGTCGGTGGCGCGCTCGTCACCGCTACGGAGTCCGGCGCGACCGTCGTCGTCGCGACCCACGACGGCGATTTCGCCGAGAGGTTCGCGACGCGCAGCCTGTCGATGGAGGCCGGACGGGTCATGGCTCCCGCTCAGGTGGTCGCCAGATGACCGGCACGCGACGCCCGTGGTCGTCCTGGTCGCTGATCGCGGCCAGCGTGGTCGCGGCGGCCGGCTTCGCGTGGCCGCTGGTGGCGGCTGCAGTGCCGGCACAGGCGCAGGTGGCCGTGCCCGTCGTCGCCCTTGCCATCGTCCCGGCGCTCGTGGTCGCCATCGCCCTCATCCTGGACCGTGAGATGTTCACGGCCACGACCGTCGCCCTGCTCGGGGTGCTGGCCGCGGTCGGAGCGGCGATCCGCATCGCGGGCACGGGCGTCGGCGGGGTCGAGGCCGTCTTCATCCTGCTGATCCTCGCGGGGCGCGCCTACGGGGCCCGCTTCGGATTCCTGCTCGGCATGCTCACCATTGCGCTCTCATCCGTGCTCTGGGGCGGATTCGGGCCGTGGACACCCTTCCAGGCCTTCGCGTGCGGCTGGGTGGCCGCGGGGGCGGGACTGCTCCCACGGGTCACGATCGCATCGCCCCGCGCGGCATCCCGCGTCGAGGTGGGGATGCTCGTCGGCTACGGGATCGTCGCGTCGTACGCCTTCGGGCTCGTCATGAACTTCTGGTACTGGCCGTTCGCGGTCGGCATGGGCACCGACATCTCGTACACGAGCGGAGCACCCCTCGGCCAGAACCTCTCGTCGTTCTGGGTCTACTCGCTCCTGACCTCGACGCTCACCTGGGACACGGTGCGCGCCATCACGACCACCATCGGCCTGATCCTGCTCGGGCCCGCGGTGCTGGCGGCTCTGCGGCGCGCCCGGATCGGGCGTTCCCGCGCCGTGGCGGTCAGACCGAGAAGTACCGGGCAGCCGGGTGATGGAACACGAACGCGTCGGTCGACTGCTCGGGATGCAGTTGCAGCTCCTCCGACAGCTCCACGCCCATCCGCTCGGGCTTGAGCAGCTCGACCACCTTGCGGCGGTCTTCCATGTTCGGGCACGCCGGATAGCCGAGTGAGAAGCGCGCGCCGCGGTAGTCGAGCTTGAACATGCCCTCGATGTTCGCGGGGTCCTCACCGGCGAAGCCGAGTTCGGAGCGCACACGTGCGTGCCAGTACTCGGCGAGGGCCTCGGTGAGCTGCATCGTGAGCCCATTGAGCTCGAGGTAGTCGCGGTACTTGTCTTCGGCGAAGAGCTTCGCGGTGACCGCGTCGACGGCCGAGCCGGCCGTTACCAGCTGAACCCCTACGACGTCGATCTGGCCCGAGTCCTTCGACCGCACGTAGTCGGAGAGGCATAGGTGGTGATCTCGTCGCTGACGCGGGAAGGTGAACCGCAGCCGCTCCTCGCCGATGGTGCCCCCTGACCCGCCGTCGGGTGCGAGCATCCCGGGCACCCCGAGCGCGCCGGTGGGGTCGTCGCCGTGGTGCAGCACGACCATGTCGTTGCCGTCCGCGTACACCGGGAAGTAGCCGTAGGCGACCGAGGCATCGAGCATGCCCTCCGACAGGATGCGGTCGAGCCAGTACCGCAGTCGCGGCCGGCCCTCGGTCTGCACCAGCTCCTCGTAGCTCGCTCCGTCTTCCCCACGGCTGGGCTTCAAGCCCCATTGCCCCATGAACGTCGCGCGCTCGTCGAGGAACGCCGAGTAGTCGGCGAGTGCGATGCCCTTCACGATCCGGGTGCCCCAGAACGGCGGGGAAGGTACCGGGTTGTCCGAGACGATATCGGATCGCGCGGGCATGTCCTCCGGCTCGGTGACCTCCAGCATGGTGCGTGCGTGGATGCGCTTCTTGAGCGGCGGAAGGCCCACGCCGGCCGGATCGGAGCCGCGGGCGATCGCGACGAGAGGCTCCATGAGCGCGAGGCCCTCGAACGCGTCGCGGGCGTAGCGCACCTCGCCGTCGAAGATCGACGCGAGGTCGTCCTCGACGTAGGCGCGGGTCAGCGCGGCGCCGCCGAGCAGGATCGGCCACTTGGTGCCGAGACCCCGCGCGGTGAGCTCGAGCAGATTCTCCTTCATCACGACCGTCGACTTCACGAGCAGTCCGCTCATGCCGATGACATCGGCGTTGTGCTCCTCGGCCGCGCGGATGAATTCGCTGATCGGCTGCTTGATGCCGATGTTGATGACGTCATAGCCGTTGTTGGTGAGGATGATGTCGACGAGGTTCTTGCCGATGTCATGCACGTCGCCGCGCACCGTTCCGATCACCATCGTGCCTCGGCCGGCCGATTCGGACTTCTCCATGTGCGGCTCGAGCAGGGCGACGGCTGCCTTCATCACTTCGGCCGACTGCAGCACGAAGGGCAGCTGCATCTCGCCGCTGCCGAACCGCTGTCCGACGATCTGCATGCCAGCGAGCAGATGCTGATTGACGATCTCGAGAGCGGTCAGCCCGCCTTCGCGCGCCAGGTCGAGGTCGCCCTCCAGTCCCTTCGCCTCGCCGTCGATGATGCGGCGCTCCAGCCGCTCGCCCACCGGAAGCGCGGCGAGCTCGGCGGCGCGCTCGTCTTTCAGTGCGGCCGAATCAACCCCGGCGAAAAGGTCGAGCAGAGCCGCGAGCGGGTCATACGTGAGTTCGCCGGCGTCGTTGTACTCGCGGCGGTCCCAGACCAGGTCCATCGCCACCTTGCGGCGGTCGTCGGGGACGGAGGCCAGGGGCACGATCTTGGCCGCGTTGACGATGGCCGAGTCGAGTCCCGCTTCGACGGCCTCGTGCAGGAAGACCGAATTGAGAACCGAGCGCGCGGCGGGGTTCAGACCGAACGAGACGTTCGAGACGCCGAGGGTGGTATGGATGCCGGGGTACTTGGCCTTGATCTGCCGAATCGCGTCGATGGTCTCGAGGCTGACCTCACCGAGGCGCTCGGGGCCAAGCCGGCGCTGGCCATCGTGAACGATGACC
>JBDSKH010000153.1:0-3984 GCA_039917005.1 Pseudolysinimonas sp. | reverse complement strand
CGAAATCGAGGTCGACCGTGGTGCCGCCCACCGCATCCATGTGCACGCCGAGCGGCGTGTAGTCCCGCGAGAGGATCACGCCGTTCGTCGGGCGCTCGGTTCCGCCAGGGCCGGAGACGGGCGTCGTCAGCTCGCCCGTCACGGGGTCGGGGAAGAACACCTTGACGTGGTCGGTGGGACCCAGGCTGGCGAATCCCGTGAGCTCGGGGCCGGCGAGCGTGACCCGCACGATCGAGGGGACGATCGTCCGCACCGCTGCGACCTCTGCACGGCGAACGACCAGAGGATGACGGACGGATTCGCGGATGAAGGACATCCCGATCACACTAACCGCGCGCCGGTCCACGGGTCACATGACGTCGTAGTGCCCGATCCAGGTGTCCTGGAGGAGGTGAGCTTCCTCCGGCGCGATGACGGCCTCCTGCCAATGCTCACCCGCGAACTTCCGGATCGAGTCGACGTCTTCCCAGACCGTGACGTACAGGAACTCGGTGGATGACCCGTCTCGCGGGCGGCCCACGTGCTGGGCGACCAGCCCTGACTGCTGCGACACCAGCGGTACGGCGACGTCGCGCAGGAACGACTTGAACTCAGCCTCCTTGCCGGGATGAATCGTCGGTCTGAACACGCGGATGATCACGGTCGTCTCCCTTGCAGCTGCGTCGATTTCGATCACACTAACGGCGCGTGGATGCCGCAGCGCGCTCGACCGGGAACGGGGACCAGACTGCTCGCCTAGCCCAGCGCGGGGACGATGTCCTTCACGATCGACTCGAGCAGCCGGGCGTTGAACTCCACGCCGAGCTGGTTCGGCACCGTGACGAGCACGGTGTCCGCCTCCCGCACCGCGGCATCCGCTGCGAGCTCCGCGGCGATCGCGTCGGGTTCTCCGATGTAACTGCGCCCGAACCGCGCGAGCTCCGGTCCGATGTAACCGACCTGGTCTTTCGCGTCCGCCTGCGCCCGCAGCCCGAAGTAGTGGCGCGACTCGTCATCGATGAGCGGCAGGATGCTGCGGCTGACCGACACGCGCGGTTCGCGCTCGTGCCCGGCGGCTTTCCAAGCCTCGCGGAACATGCCGATCTGCTCGGCCTGGAGCTCGTCGAAGGGCACTCCGGTGTCCTCGGTGAGAAGGGTCGAGCTCATCAGGTTCATGCCCTGTTCTGCCGTCCAGACAGCGGTGGCCCTCGTCCCGGCCCCCCACCAGATGCGATCGGGAAGGCCGGGCGACTGGGGCTGGATGGCGAGGCCGCCGACCGCGCCCATCTGCGGGTTGCCGCGCGCGACCGGGGTGCCTTCGATCGCCAGGCGGAACACCTCCGTGTGCGAACGCGCCATGTCGGCATCCGTTTCGCCCTCTGCGGGGACGTACCCGAACGACGCGGCGCCTTCGAGCGCCGGCTCGGGTGAACCGCGGCTGATGCCGAGCTGGAGCCGGCCGTCGCTGATGAGGTCGGCGATCGCCGCCTCCTCGGCCATGTACAGCGGGTTCTCGTAGCGCATGTCGATCACCGCGGTGCCGAGCTCGATCGTGCTGGTGCGAGCGGCCATCGCCGCGAGCAGCGGGAACGGCGAGGCGAGCTGCCGCGCGAAGTGGTGCACGCGCACGTAGGCGCCGGAGACGCCGACCTCTTCGGCCGCCACGGCGAGCTCGATGGTCTGCAGGAGGGCGTCCTGGGCGGTCCGGACCTCGGATCCGGAGACGTCCTGCCAGTGCCCGAAAGACAGGAATCCGATTCGCTTCACGTTGATGGAGCGTACCCAGCCGGGCTGATATTCCCTGTTAAGCTCCAGAAGGCCGCGAGATCGGTTTTACACCACCTCTATCGAATCTGGACGGGCGGGGAACGCGCACATGGCCTTACCGCGCATGCTCCGCCCGGCAGTCGCGGCGATGTCCCGCACGGCGGTCTTCCGTCGCGTCGGCCCGCGAGTCATGCCGCCCTTCGAGCGCGTGATGAGCCGGCTCACGCGGGGGCGGGTGCAGGCGAGCGGTCTGCTCGTGCCGACCCTGGTGCTCCACACGACAGGCGCGAAGACCGGCGAACCGCGGGACACCACCCTGATGTACTGCCCCGATGGCACGAACATGCTCGTGACGGGCAGCAACTTCGCTCGCGATGCCCACCCGGCCTGGACCGCGAACCTGCTCAGGCATCCGGATGCCGCTGCCAGCATCCACGGACGTCGCCTCCCCGTGCGCGCGACCCTCGTCGCCGACGACGAGCGCGAGGCGGTCTGGCGACAGCTGGAGGAGAACTGGCCGGGCTACCGCGGGTACGAGCGGACGGCAGGCCGGCAGCTGAGGATATTCCGGCTGACCCCGCGCTAGAGGGTCGGCTCGCCGGCCCCGCCACCGCGCTCGACGGATGCGAGCGCATCCGCGGCTCCGACCAGCGCGAGATGCGAGAGCGCCTGCGGCGTGTTCCCCATCTGGCGGGCTCCGGCCACGTCGTACTCCTCGCTCAGCAGTCCGACGTCGTTGCAGAACCCGATGAGACGGTCGAGCAGGGCGGTCGCATCGTGGGTGCGCCCCGAACGCGCGTACTGATGCGCGAGCCAGAACGAGCAGGCGAGGAACGGGTGCTCCCCGCCGGGAAGGCCGTCGACATCGGTCTCGGTGCGGTAGCGCAGCAGGAGGCCGTCACGCAGGAGGTCCTCCTCGATCGCGGCGACCGTGCCCAGCATCCGGTGGTCCCCGGCGTCGATGAAGCCGATCTGCGACAGTTGCAACAGCGAGGCGTCGACCTCCGTCGTTCCGTAGTACTGCACGAAGGTGTTGCGCTTCTTGTCGAAACCGCGGCGCTCGATCTCGGCACGGAGGGCGTCGCGGCGCGTGATCCAGCGATCGACGGGACCCTCGAGCCCGTGCTCGCGCACCGCCCGGATGCCGCATTCGAAAGCTGCCCAGAGCATCGCGCGCGAATGGGTGAAGTGCCGCAGGTCCGCGCGGATCTCCCAGATGCCGTGATCTTTGCGGTCGATGTTCTTCTCGACGAAATCGAGCAGGGCGACTTGCAGGCTCCAGGAGAACTTGTCGTCCGCGATTCCGATCGAGCGGCATTTCTCGAGGGCGAGCATGATCTCGCCGAAGACGTCGCCCTGGAACTGCAGATACGCCGCGTTGCCGACCCGCACGGGCGAGGCGCCGCGGTAGCCGGGCAGACCCTTCAGCTCGTACTCCGGCAGACGTCGCTCGCCCGCCAGTCCGTACATGATCTGCACGTCGGCCGGATCCCCGGCGATCGCGCGCAGTAGCCACTCGCGCCACTCCTGGGCCTCGGACTCGAATCCGTGCTCCATGAGCGCCTTGAGGGTGAGCGCGGCATCGCGAAGCCAGACGTACCGGTAGTCCCAGTTGCGCACGCCACCGTCCCGCTCGGGCAGGCTCGTGGTCGCCGCCGCCACCACGCCGCCGGTGTCCTCATGGGTGAGGGCACGCAGCACGAGCAGCGAGCGCCGTACCTCGGCGTCGTAGCGGCCGAGGTGGGCGCAACCGTCGGCCCAGTCCTGCCACCACCGGAGCGTGTGCTTGATGCGCTCGTCGACCTCGACGGGCGGTGGTGGCGGCCGATGCGACGGGTACCAGGTCAGCACGGTGTCCACGGTCTCGCCCTCCGCGACGTCGAACTCGGCCCGGTGGGCCAGGTCGTCCGGGCGCAGCTGAGGGCCGCGGATGACGACCGAGTCGGGGCCGGCGACCGCGAGCAACGCGTGGCCGTTCTCGCCGGGGCCGTCGTGCTCCGGGCTCTGGCGGATCCAGGGGATCGCGTCGGAGTAGTCGAAGCGGATACGGATGACCTGCTCCATGCGCACGGTGCCCCGGATGCCGCGGACGCGTCGGACCACATCCGCGCGCCGGTCGCCATGCGGCATCAGGTCGACGACCTCGACCTCGCCGGTGTCGGTCTCCCACCGGGTCACGAGCACGAAGCTGTCGGTCTCATACGCGCGCGACGTGCATCGCTCCGCCCCGACCGGCCT